>CAKNAD010000111.1 GCA_929200515.1 Candidatus Gorgonimonas leptogorgiae
TCTAACTATAAACGGTCTCATTTTTATAGTATTTTTCTCTTAATATTCTGTATATGACAATAGTATACATATTGTGAGTGAAAATATACATCTAGCAGATAAATAAAGTCTGTTTATGCAAATGATCATAACTAATATAATTTTAAAAAGCTAGCATTTTCATTATATATCTACTCATGTTTTTAAAAGTGCTTTTCCTCGACACATAGTAATAGTATTTACCAAAGTTAAAATAATTTTTTTTGTATCGACTAAATCAAGAAATACTAACGCAGGATAAAAGCTTATAATCACTTGCTGAAAACCCGCATTTCCAACTGCCACGTGTATATTGAATCAAATAAACAAAAAATTAAAAAGAAGAGCCTTCCTCTTGTAAAAATAAAATTTCTTCATCAGTGCTTTGACGTTTTAATATATCATTTCTATGTGGGTAACGACCAAAACGATCTATAATAGCCTTATGTTTAAGTTCATAATCATAATTAGCTTGTTGATTTAACTTTTTAAATAATATCACCGCTTGCTCA
Source organism: Candidatus Gorgonimonas leptogorgiae (assembly GCA_929200515.1). GTDB lineage: Bacteria > Pseudomonadota > Gammaproteobacteria > Pseudomonadales > Endozoicomonadaceae > CAKMZJ01. Next base: position 531 of record CAKNAD010000111.1, read on the forward strand.
TGCACTAATTTTGATTCACTATGCATAAATGGCATATATAAAAAACTTCTTTCTATTTTTGTCAGTTTAATATCATCTTGTCTTGCAATAGCTTCCTGTGCTAAAGCTAATGCTAAAGAATCGTAGCTAAATGCTCGTGGATGATTACGATAAATATTTCGTGAAAACTGATCAATTAAAATAATTTCTGCTAACCTGCCTAACGCTGTACTGCGCCAACTAAATAATTCACAAGCTACAGCCTGATCTAGTAAACTAGAGAACCTTTGAGTTATTTGTTGATCAAGCAACTTGTTTTTTATAAACCAATCTTTGTTAGTTAATTCTTTAAACCAAAAATCAATAACAATATTATAATTATGCATAATAACCTTTAATCCTACAAAAAATAAATATTAGTTTCATTGCTTTTTAAAGATGTTTTATATTGCTATCAACAACTTTTTTAAAAACAACTACATAATATCACCATCATTTTTATTATCTTTATCCTTGCTTTGATTGCCAGTTGGTAGCAAGGTAATAGGTGAGTTTTTTATTTCTTTTGTTACTACTATTACTTTTTCATCAAAGATTTTTTCTATGAGACATCCCAAAAAACCTCCAGATAAAATATTCTTTATTGTTATTAGTCAATACTGCGGACAGTTTCATGAAGCAATACACCCATAATCTCTTAGCTTACGAAAAACCTCATGTGTTTTTTATCATTTATGGGTATACACCTGTTTATTTTTCTTATTCAACAAAGCCTCTAATAGATGATAAATAGTATCATTGTAACACATAAATTAAAGAATATTACAATAAATACATGTTTATTGTATTGATAATTTTATTTTTTACAATATAATGGTCTCTAGTTAAAGATTGACCTGTATAAAATAACTATATTAGTTATAAGTTAGCAAGGCACCAAGTGAAGGTATTTCGGTAATAGGATGTTAAATTGGTAGCTAGTAGAAATTTTATTTGCAAGTGCTAGCATTTTCATCTGCCACATGTATAACTAGTTTCAGTGTATTTCTTGCAAATTAGGTATATTAAAATTGTCTGAATTTGGGTTATAAAATGCAAATTAAAAAAATTCTAGAAGAGAAAATAGTAGCGTTTTTCGAGCCTGTTTTTTTATCTATAGAAAACGAGAGCCACAAACATGTTAGTAAACAAAAAAACCCAACAGAGTCTCATTTTAAATTAACTATTGTAAGTGATAAATTTATAAATGTAAGCCGGCTTGAGCGCCATAGATTAATTTATAAGCTCATAAATGATCTATTAACCAATGAAATACATGCTTTAGCATTACATACTTATACTGAAGATGAATGGAGAACAAAACAATACACTCCTCCAGCCTCACCTAAATGCCACGGTAACAATAGTTCTAACACCTAGAAAATTAAATTTATTTATATGCTTAATATTATTTTTTGGCAATAAAACTTATGCGTTTTTTTCTATATATATTTTTTTGTTGTTTACTTACAATTGCTAATGCTAATAAAGACTCAAAAAATGAGACTAATAGCACAACTAAAAATTTAATAAAAACATCTTCTCTATTGAATAACAAATTAATGTCATCTATTAGCTTACACAGTACATCTCGATACAATGCAGATGAACTACAACATTTTAGCTACGTCAACCCAGAAGCCCCTAAAGGTGGTACCTTTAGAATTATAAAAATAGGAGCGTTTGAAAATTTAAATATTTTTGCTAAAAAAGGGATAACAGCTGAAAGTATAGATTTAATATACGACAAACTAATGCAAGCCAATAAAGAAGAACCTGCTACTTTATACCCATTGCTAGCAACATCTTTGCAATTGCTACCAGGCAACATTGGGGTTATTTTTAACTTAAATCCTGATGCTAAATTCCATGACGGTCATCCAATTACTGCAGAAGATGTAGATTTTAGCTTTAAAGCATTTACTCAACAAGGTAGCTTTTTTTATAAAACCCACTATAGTGAGATTGACTCTGTAAAAGTATTAACAGCCCATCAAGTGCAATTTAATTTCATTAATACAAGTAATACTGATCTTCCCTATATGATAGCCCAACTACCTGTCTTACCAAAGCATTTTAACGATAATAGAGCTAAAAAATCTTACAACAACAAATTAGATATTCCTTTAGGAAGCGGTCCTTATAAAATAGAATCAATTAATTCATCGCAACGCATTACTTTAAAAAAAGTTGATAACTACTGGGGGAAAGATCTACCAGTAAATAAGGGTCGTTACAACTTTGATTCTCTAATATATGATTATTTTTTAGATATTAATCTTGCCCGTGAAGCATTAAAATCAGGGAAGTACGACTTTTTTTTAGAAGTTACATCTCAAAACTGGGAATCGTTTAAAAATAGTAGCCTAGTTAAAAAAAAACTATTAATGATGCAGGAAATTTCAACATTAGACACATCCCCATTTCAAGGGTTTGTATTTAATCACCGAAAAAATAAATTTAAAAATATATATATCCGTCAAGCCTTAACACAATTATTTGATTTTAATAAAATAAACCGTAGCTTGTTTTATCATAGTTATTTACGCAGCAATAGTTATTTTCCCAATTCAAGCATGTCAGCAACAGGAACACCAAGTGATGGCGAGTTACAATTATTACAACCATGGAGCGATCATTTACCTGAAGAGTTGTTTTCTCAAGAGTTTACCTTGCCCTCAGGCAATTATAAAAAAAGAAAATCAATAGCTTTAGAATTATTTAAAAAAGCCGGATTTTCTTTGCATAACGGCCAATTAATAGATAAAGACAAGCAAGTTTTCTCTATAGATTTTCTTACATATAACAATATGTATGATAATATCATCAATGCTTTCTCTGATTATTTAAAATCATTAGGAATAGCAGTAACTATTCGCTCAGTAGATTTACCAGTATATACAAATAACCTTAGAAATTTTAACTTTGATATGGTAATGTACGCATGGAACCAGTCTTCAACTCCTGGAAGCGAACAATATTTTTATTGGGGTAGCCAATTTGTAGATACACCAATGACTAATAATTTGGCAGGAATTAATAGTCCAATTGTTGATAATATGATAAGCAACATAGTTAAAGCTAAAAACAAACAAGAGCTTCGTGATAGCGTAAAAGCTTTAGACCGAGTTTTACTTTGGGGATATTATACAATACCACAATGGTATTTCCCTAAGTATCGCATAATTTTATCATCTTCAGTACTATTACCGTCCTCAAAACCGCTATATGGTATTGATATTCATAGCTGGTATTTTAACCCTAAAGCTATATCTAAAGCTAAAAATACAGAGCTAATACTAGAAAAGACTTATTTTAAAGGTAACTTCTTATTACTATGTGCACTTATTTTTATTGTTTTTTTGAGTATTCTTATTTTAACCAAGGCTAGAAAGAAAAGAAAAAAAGATAAAATAAATATTGAACTTATATGATTCAATCTTATTAATTATTTTAATACTTTTTATCATTAGTTAATTTAATTAAAAGGTTATGTTTGTTTAATAAAAATTTTTTAATGCAAAATTTGTATACACTTTCAAATAGAAAGTATATTGTTAACCACCTAACTGATATGGTGTTATGAATTATTACATACTAAGACGATTAGCTCTTATAATACCAACTCTTTTTGGTATTATGTTGATTAATTTTTTAATAGTGCAAGCTTCTCCTGGTGGCCCTGTGGAGCAAATGATTGCTAATTTAGAGGGGTTTGATACTAGTGCTACTAGTAGAATATCTGGCACTAGTTCAACTCTAGATGTTGGTTTTGATGATTTATCTGAATATCGAGGAAGAAGAGGTATTGATCCAGAGCTATTAAAAGATATAGAAAAGCTTTATGGCTTTGATAAGCCAGCAACAGAAAGATTCATTCAAATGATAACCAATTACTTACATTTTGATTTAGGCGATTCATTTTTTAGAAGCGCTAAAGTAACAGATTTAATTATGCAAAAACTCCCAGTGTCTATATCACTTGGGCTATGGGGTACATTATTAATTTATTTGATTTCTATTCCTTTAGGAATTCGCAAAGCTGTCAGGCAAGGTAGCAGATTCGATATCTGGACAAGTATAATGATTGCTATAGGCTACGCTATACCAAGTTTTCTGCTAGCTTTACTACTAATAGTTTTATTTGCAGGTGGTAGTTATTGGAATATATTTCCTTTGCGTGGATTAGTCTCTGACAACTTTGAAAGCCTATCAGTTTTTGGGAAGTTTTTAGACTACGCTTGGCATATGATTCTCCCAATATTTTGTATGGTTGTCGGCAGCTTTGCTTCTCTTACTATGCTAACTAAAAATTCATTTTTAGATGAAATTCAAAAACAATATGTGTTAACAGCTAAAGCCAAAGGAGCATCAGAAAACCAAGTATTATTTAAGCATGTATTCCGCAATGCTATGCTAGTAGTAATTTCTGGTTTCCCGCATGCTTTACTAAGCATGTTACTTACTAGCTCACTATTAATAGAAATAGTATTTTCTTTAGACGGCTTAGGGCTTTTAGGTTATGAAGCTGCTATCAATAGAGACTACCCCGTAATTTTTGGCACTTTATACATCTTCACACTTCTTAGTATGTTGATTAAACTTCTTAGTGATATTTCTTATTTTGTAGTTGATCCACGTATTGACTTTGAGTCTAGGGGTTAACAGTGACTGCTAAGAATAAAAATTCTATTTATTACCGAAGATGGAACAACTTTAAAAAAAACAAAAGGGGATTTTACTCCCTAATTATTTTCACTGTGTTATTTTTTATAAGCTTATTCGCCGAGTTAGTTGCTAATGATAAACCATGGTTAGTTTATACTAACAATAAAATATACTTTCCGATCTTGCGTACATATTCAGAAAAAGATTTTGGTGGCGAGCTAGAACTAGCAATTGATTATCGCCATAAATATGCTACAGATTTAATTAAGTCTCAGGGCGGTTGGATTATTTGGGCGCCTATCAAGTATTCATACGATACAATAAATTACAATAGCGTATCGCCTGCACCACCTTCAGGAGAAAATCTTTTAGGGACAGATGACCAAGGACGAGACGTATTAGCTAGAGTAATTTACGGCTTTAGAATTTCTATATTTTTTGGGGTTTTGCTTACTGCTTTAAGCTCAATCGTAGGTATTAGTGTAGGTGCATTGCAAGGATATTACGGCGGCAGAATAGATTTACTAGGGCAACGCTTTATAGAAATTTGGTCGGGTATGCCTAGCTTATTTTTATTGATTATTTTATCTAGCTTTGTTGAGACAAATTTTTGGTGGCTACTAGGAATAACGCTATTATTTAAATGGATGAGCTTAGTAGATATTGTCCGTGCAGAGTTTCTACGTTGTCGCAACTTTGAGTATGTAAGAGCCGCTAAATCTATAGGTGTAAGCGATATAAAAATTATGTTTCGTCATATTTTACCTAATGCTCTAGTATCTACTCTAACTCTATTACCTTTTTTGTTAACTAGTTCAATAACTACATTAACATCTCTAGATTTTTTAGGGTTTGGCTTACCTTCTGGATCACCTTCACTAGGGGAATTGATAGCTCAAGGAAAAAACAACTTACAATCGCCATGGTTAGGAATTACCGCTTTTATGACTATGTCTATTATGTTAACTCTATTGGTTTTTATCGGTGAAGCCTGCCGCGATGCTTTCGATCCGCGTAAATATTATTCTGAGAAAAGGTAAACGTATTTATGACAGATTGCTTGCTAGAAATAAAAAATTTAACTGTTACTTTTAATAATAGTAACCGCCAAACCAAAGCTCTTGATGACTGCTCATTTAAAATTTATGAGGGAGAAACATTAGGTCTAGTTGGCGAGTCTGGCTCTGGAAAATCTTTATGCGCATTAAGTATTTTAGACTTACTACCTAACAATGCTAGACGCACGGGGCAAATAATTTTTAACAACAGTGACATTACATCACTAAATGAAAAGCAAATGCTAAATATTAGAGGCGGAAATATAAGCATGATATTTCAAGAGCCTATGACCGCACTGAATCCACTGCATACAATAAAAAGGCAACTAGCAGAAGTATTACAGTTACACTCTAATCTTGACAGCGAACAAATATCACATAAAACAATAGAACTATTAATGCGAGTTGGCATTAAAAAACCACATCTTCGCATTGGCTGCTATCCGCATCAATTATCTGGAGGGCAAAGACAAAGAATTCTTATTGCTATAGCTCTTGCATGTAGACCGCAGTTATTAATTGCAGATGAGCCAACTACAGCACTTGATGTTACCGTACAAAAGCAAATATTAGAACTATTACGTGAGCTTCAAGACGAACTAAAAATGACAGTTTTATTTATTAGTCATGATTTACATACAGTAAAAAAAATATCTGACAACTTATGCGTTATGAAGCGAGGCAATATAGTTGAGAAAGGTAACACTAAAAAAGTATTTGTTAATCCACAGCATAGTTACACTAAAGCTTTAATAGATGCTGAGCCTAAAGGAGATATTAAAACAGATGTCTCTGAAGCTCCAGTATTGATAGACGCACAAAAAATATCTGTATGGTTTCCTGTAAAAAGAGGCTTTTTTAAAAAAACTGTAGACCATATAAAAGCAGTTACAGATGTTAGTTTTTATATTAGAAAAGGAGAAACTTTAGGAATAGTCGGAGAATCAGGATCAGGAAAAACAACTATTGCCTTAGCATTATTAAAACTTTATAAACACCAAGGCATAATAAAATTTAACAATAAGAATATATCAGCTATGAGTGAAAAAACATTTAAACCTTATCGTCATGAAATGCAGATTGTTTTTCAAGATCCTTTTGGTAGTTTAAGCCCACGAATGAATGTAGAGCAAATATTAAAAGAAGGTCTTGAGGTTCAAGATAAAGTCTCTAAAAATAAATGGCATAATAAAATCCTTAACGCTTTAACTGATGTCGGGTTATCAGAAGCCTGTTTAAATAGATACCCTCATGAATTTTCAGGAGGACAAAGGCAACGTATTGCTATTGCTAGAGTTTTAGTTTTAAGACCAACTTTTATTATTTTAGATGAGCCATCTTCTGCTTTAGATCGAACAGTACAAGTGCAAATTATATCTTTATTGCAAAATTTACAAAGAAAATATAATTTAAGTTATCTGTTTATTAGTCATGATTTAGCAGTAATTAAAGCATTAAGCCATAGAGTTATGGTTATGCAAGCTGGAAAAATAATTGAGCATGGGGAGACAGACGAAGTGTTTAATAATCCACAAGATCCTTATACCCGTGAATTAATTCAATCAAGTTTATAATTAAAATTACAGTAAACATAAATATAACAATTAAGTAATATCAATATGAATAATTATCTAAATACTTCTATGAATAATTTGATGCCTTCCTCATCAAGCAGTATAAACTCTATAGAAAAAAACAATAGTTTTGAAGCTAAAAAAAAAAGGGTACATGCCACACTTGAGAGAAACTTTCAAAAAAAAACTGAAACTAATAACTTAACAAATATAGAGCAAGACAATATACTAATTGAAACAACAAATAAAAACGATAAAATAATAAAAAAAAGAAATATAACCCCTAGTAAAATAACAAATTTTTTTAAAAGATTAAAAAATAAATTTTGTTGTGGCTATACTAATACTACTAACAAAAAAGTTATCATTTGTTATAAAAGCAAGGGACAAGAACAAGATTATACTCGTCTTTCAATAACATTAGAACCTGTATACCACGAGCTTGAAAGCTCTGTTTCTCAAGACGAAAACATATATGACGAGCCATATCAAAATAAATACTAGAGCAATAGAAACAGAAAATTTATTTTATCAAAGAGTGCCGTAAAACTCGCTCCTTTAGGTGCGGGATATAAGGCATAACATTTACTAGCAATTCTTAAAATATTGTACTTGTTTCTGTACACTGTTTCTTGCTAATATAGTTGCATGAAAGAATTAGCATTTAAATACAGATTTTACCCAACTAAAGAACAGGAGCGACTGCTTGCCTGCACCTTTGGCTGTGTGCGATTTGTATACAATAATATTCTTTCTTGGCGTAAAGAACTATACAATACAGAAAAAACAAATACCTCCTATAATAAAGCGTCTTCAAGATTAACAGATATCAAAAAAGAGATACCTTTTCTCAATGATGTTTCTAGTGTTCCTTTGCAACAATCTTTAAGACACCAACAAACAGCATTTACTAACTTCTTTAAGAAGCGTGCAGAAAAACCTAAATTCAAAAGCAAACATGCTAACCAATCAATTGAATTAACAAGCAGTGCTTTTAGGCTTAAAGACGGTTTGCTATACATTGCAAAATGTAAAACACCTTTAAAAGTTAAGTGGCATAGACCACCATCAAGCCAACCAAAAGCAA
>CAKNAD010000112.1 GCA_929200515.1 Candidatus Gorgonimonas leptogorgiae
AAGATTTTATAGGGCATGATATTATACTAAGATTTTTTACTGTTAGATTATCTGGGAAAGAAGTAAATGTCTTATTGTTATTTAATATTAAATTTTCAGTAACTGTATTTGGATGTATTTTAGAAAAGTTTTTACAATCTTTAATGTTAAGATTATGATAATTTCCAGCTAAAAGCTTTTTAAAGCTTTTGCAATTTATAATATTAACATCATTGTTAATTCCAGCTGGCAAATATGAAAACGAATCACAACTATTTATTGTTATCGCTCCTTGTATTCCCGATACTTTTTTTTCAGAATTAATAAAATTAAAGCTGTTACATTTATTAGCTACTAGTTCCCCTTGTATATAAAATAATCCCTGGCTATCATCAGCATTCATTTTAAGGCTTGAACAGCTATCAAAATTAACATCACCTGTAATAATAAAATTAGACGATAATTTTTTTAATTTTGGGGAGTTTTTTATTTCACAATCACCAAAAATTTTGATGTGCTGAGGTAAACTTTTAATGTTTTCTAAAGCTACATCTCCTTTTACAACATACCATACTTCATTAGAAAATGTGCCTTGTTTAACCATTTGTTCAAATTCTATATTTCTTAATTCTTTTTTTTCTATCGGTTCAAGATAATTCTTATCTATTCTTCTTGTGATTATTTTTGTGTCACGTTTGAATGTAATTAAGTCTTTAATCCATTTAGCTCTATCGATAATTTTTTGCACAAAACGCCTAGACCAATTTTTTTTAACGGGTTGTTGAGACGGTAAGTTATCTTCAGGTTTTGGCGACTGTAGTTGGCTAGTTGATTTTTTTGAATCTCCTACTTTATTATTCATAAACACACCTTTAAAAATATATAAAATCTATATATTTAAAGTATAGCAGTCTAAGATATATAGTTTGTGGGGAACCTGTAATAGCTAGAAGATCAAAAAAAATGTAAGCACATAAAATATTTTGTGTATTAGAGTCTGTTTTAGTGTTACTTTATAAATATGTGTAGGATCAACTGATCCTAAATATAGCACGGATTTGTGAACACTCCCTATAATTCCCAACCATAATTTATTATAACTAACTTTGCCATATAATTATTCAGTTTAACTTCTCTGTTGCATTCACGGTTAAGCATTTTTTATGATTGTTTAGCTTGTACATGTTGCTTAAGATGAGTATTAGTTGTATACCTAAAATATTTTTATTTTGTATGCCTTTTTTCGTGCCTTTTAAAATTATCTTTCCGACTAAAAGATTGATTACATCCTGTAAAATTACATTTAAAAGGTTTTTTTACTGAAGTTTCTTCTCTTTTATGAGTTAGTTGATGTTGTTTACAATTATCCTTCCGGTTAAAATATCTATCACATCCTGTAACATTACATTTAAAAGGTTTTTTTCTTGTATGAACTTGCATCATGTGCCTTTTAACATGATCTTTCCGGCTAAAATAGCTATTACATCCTATAAAATTACATTTAAAAGGTTTTTTTACTGTATGATTATTTAGTATGTCCCCAGTAAAATTATCCTTCCATTCGCTTTCAAAATGGCATTCATCACTTTTGTAACTTTCTTCAGATGATTTTATCGCTATTTGCATATTGTTATCTTCATCAAAGATACTGCTTAGATATTGAGGTTCGTCAAGTGTATTTAAACAGTACATATCTTCATCTAGGTTTAAGCTAGATATACTTTGTGTAGAATCAGTTTGATATAGTTGCTCTGGTCTGTTAGTAGATAATATCGTTGGATTTTCTAGTAACTCTTGTGCTGTTGTGGAATTTAGCTTTCTATCGTAGATTCTAGTCTGAGTTAATAGGATATCATTTTTTATGAATTGGCTAAGGTTAGGTTGTGTTTGTGTTGCAGGATGTGGTGTTATATTTGCTGTATTACTGCTATCATCTTGAAAATTTCCATACATTAAAGCTGATGATAAGTTGTTACATGAGCTATTAACTCCTGCTATTATTGGTGACATGGTGATACCTCCTTGTAAAAAATAGTTGTTTGTTATCTTACAACATTATAACAAGAATATTGTTATAGCGTTACACAAAATTTTAATATATTGCTTGCCTAATTTATTAACATGCTCCTACCACTAATCGCAAGCGGTATAGTGGGGGATTCTTGATAAAACAAGTGCTTCTTGTGCTAGTACTCTAACGAGACTTATACAGGTAGCAGATGAAAATGCTAGGTTTCAGGGCTAAAGAAAAAGATCTAATTCAAAGCAAAATGCTACCCGAATGCAAGTGCATTTCAAAGTGTTTTAACGATGAAGTAGATTTTTTTAATAGCCCCCAGAGGGTAAGGCTTCTAAGCTTTTATCCTGCGTTAGTATTTCTTGATTTAGTCGATACTAAACCTACGAAATACTGCCTTAGCTAAAAACTTATAATCACTTGCTAAAAACTCGCATTTCCAACATATACAGATGTGTGTTGAAGTTGCGGTATGGAAAAGTTTAAAGCTTTTATGTGTTAGCATCTTTTGTTAGTACTATTTTATTAATACGTGTAGGATCAACTAGTTCGAACCTATCAGTAAGTCTTTGTTTGTTTCTATAAATTGTTAATAAAGTTTCATATCCGTAATACTGATCGTTATATTCAACCATTTCATCATAAACCATATTGGTAATGCAACATTCAGGCATTTCTTTTTTATCTATAGGTTTAATAGGTAGATCTTCAAACTTTGGTAAGAATACCTTAGTTTTTTGAAATTCATTCCAGTTTGATTTTCCGGATTCAATAAATTTGTCAAGCTCTTTATCCGTAGATTTTTTTTGTATTTCCTTTATATTTTGATTAGAAAAACCACGAAAGCTAGCATGATCCCCATAAGTCATAGATTGTACTACTATTGGAAGATTAAACCTCTTTCTTATTTCAAGGCGAGCTTTAAGTACATTTTCAATTTGATCCCCCTTATATTTCCTTGATATTGAATCTGCCAAGCCTATTACCATGTTATGTTTCATTGCAGCCCTAATTTTTGTAATATCTCCACTTTCTTGAGCTTCTTTTTGTAATACAAGCATAAACAAATCATCTAAAGCTAGTATGATGCGATCTCCACAACTAGATACACTATACTCCACTATTTCCAGTGCAGTTTTTCTTATGGTTGGATCTGTTTCTTTTTTAAATAAGGGCAATATTCGTAATATTTGCTCAGCCAACAACTTTTTATCTCCTTCTTCGTAATCTTCAGTTCTTCTTATTCGTTTTAAAAAATCTAATAGATGCTTTTGATCTCTTTCAGATAAATCTTCGTATATATAAGAAAAGGTTGTTACATCTGTGTACCCTGCGAGTTTTTCAAAATGTTTAATCTCTGAGTATAGCTCTAGGTGCTTGCAGTTGTTGACTATAATATTTCCATTTGTTTTAACATTAGGTGATCTTATATTTTGTAAACTATTGCATGATTCAAATAATAAATCTTCTAAAATAGTAATCTTACTAGTAAATTTTTTTATAGGACAAGCAATTACACTAAGATTTTTTACTGTTAAATTATCAGAAAAAGATATAAACTTTTTATTATCTATGAGGGTTAGATTTTCAGTAACTGTATTAGGATGTATTTTAGCAAAATTTTCACATTTTTCTATTGTAAGGTTTTTATAATTGCCAGATAAAACCCCCTTAAAGTTGTTGCATTCGCTTATATGAACATCAAAACTAATTTGAGGCAATTCGGTAAATGTTGGACATTTAATTAGTGTTAGTTGTTTTTGTATATCTAACACTCCTTCTTTGCCGTCTCTCATTATAAAATTTATACAATTTTCTAGAGTAGCATTTCCTGTAACTTTAAAATCGTATGGTAAGTGTTTTAGTTCTAAAGCATTTTTTAGTTCAAAATCACCTGAAATTGTTATATGTTGCGGTAAATATTTGGTATAACAGTGATTTAGATTTACGTTTCCATTTACCATATAATGCACATTATTAGAAAATTCACCGCTTGCAAGCAGATCTTCAAATTCTGCATTCGTTAATTCTTTTGTCTCTGTTGCTTCAATATAATTATCTTCTACATCTTTATAATCTACTCTATAGAGCTCTGACATATCAATTTGCTCTTTAGCATAAAAGTCGTCTTCACTACTTTTTTTATACCATTCTAAAAAATAATCATATGAATAATAACGTCCTTTGTATTTAACCATTTTATCATAAAAATCTGAGGGAATACTGCTCTCTGGCTGTGTATCTGCACAAATAACAGGCAACTTATAATAAACTGCATACTTTCCAATTTGGAACCAATTAATATCACCAGATTTTATAAAATCTTCATTTATTTTTTTATCAGTAAAAATTGCTACAATAATTGCTACAAAAATTGCATATTCTTTTTTAGAGAAACTAAAGTTAATATCATGACGACAACTTTTTATAGTCTCTATTTCAACTGGGAAACCAAATAACTTTCTTATGTATAGGCGAGCGTCACGTATATCTCTAACTTGAATATGCTCCCTGTCTCTTGCTATTGAATCAGATATGTCTATTACCATCTTATGTTCAATTTCAGCCCTAATTTTTGTAATATCTTGGCTTTGCTTAGCTTTTTCGAGTTTTACAAGCATAAACAAATCATCTAGAATTAATACAGATTGATCAATACCAATTGACTCCTTAGTAATTGACTCCACTATTTCCATTGCCTTTTTTGTTATGTTTGGATCTGTTTCTTTTTGGAATAAGGGTAAAATTCTAACTATTTGCTTACTCAGCAAGTGTTTATCTTCAGAGTTATAATTGTAGGTTGATTGCATCCTGAGTAAAAATTCGAATAGCTTAGATTTATCCGTTTCAGATAAATCTGGGTTTATATAAGGATAAGTTATTTGATCACGACAGTTTCCTAAGTATGAATAATATTCAATTAAAAAATCAAGACTAAATAAAAATTCAGTTGTTTCGTTCCCTTTTTCATAATTGGTAGCTATATTTTTAATATTTAGGGATATCAAATTTACTCCAGCGGGGCCATAAACTTTTCTATAATGACCTAAAATTTGCATATCTCTTAAAGATCCATCAGATTTAGGGCTACAGATCCATTCTGGCCAAGAACCTAAATTATTTATATTTGTTATTAATTGTTGACAACTGTCTATTATAATACCCCCCTCTAGTTGAACATTAGAAGATTGTATATTTTTTAAATTTTCACATGATTTAAACAATAAATCTTCTAAAATAGTAATTTTGCTAGTAAAAGATTCTATAGGACAAGCAACTACATTAAGATTTGTTACTGTTAAGTCATCAGGAAAAGATATAAATTTTTTATTATTTGTTAGCGTTAAATTTTCAGTAACTGTATTTGGATGTATTTTAGCAAAATTCTCACATTTTTCTATTATAAGGTCTTTATAATTACCAGATAAAACCTCATCAAAGTTGTTGCATTCGATTACCTTAACATCAAAACTAATTTGAGTAGGCAATTTAGTAAATGCTGGACATTTAATTAGTGTTAGTTGTTTTTGTATATTTAACACTCCTTCTTTGCCGTCTCTCATTCTAAAATTTATACAACTCTCAAGAGTAGAATTTCCTGTAACTGTAAAATCGTATGGTAAGTGTTTTAATTTTAAAGCATTTTTTAGTTCGAAATCACCTGAAATTGTTACATGTTGTGGCAAATATTTAGCATGATAGTGGTTTAGATTTACGTTTCCAGTTACCATATAATGCACATTATTAGAGAACTCACCACTTTCAAGCAGATCTTCAAATTCTATATTCGTTAATTCTTTTGTCTCTGTTTCTTCAATATAATTATCTTCTACATCTTTATAATCTACTCTATAGAGCTCTGACATATCAATTGGATCTTTAGTATAAAGCTCCGTATCACTTTTTTTATGCTCTTCTACAAAGGCATCATATGAATAATAATGTCCTTTGTATTTAACCATTTTATCATAAAAACCCGAGGGAATACTGCGCTCTAGCTGTGTATCTGCACAAATAACAGGCAACTTATAATAATCCACACACTTTTCAATTTGGAACCAATTGATACTGCCAGACTCTATAAAATCTGCAGTTATTTTATCATCTATATAAACTGCTGTAAGCATTGATTTTTCTTTTGGAGAAAAACTAAATTTACTATAATTACAATACCCAGAGCTTATTCCAATTGGCATGCCAAATAGTTCTCTTAATTGTAAGCGAGCTTTAAGTATATTTCTAGTTTGATTTACTTTATGTTGCTTTGCCATTGAATCAGATATTTCTATCATTATTTTATGTTTGCTTGTAGCCATAATTTTTGTAATATTTCCACTTTCTTGAGCTTCTTTTTGTTGTACAAGCATAATCAAATCATCTAAATCTAATATAAATTTATCACCACGCCTATAAGTAGATACATTATTTTCCACTATTTTCATTGCCTTTTTTGTTATGTTTGGATCTGTTTCTTCTTGAAATAATGGTAAAATGCTAACTATTTGCTTACCCAATAGCTTTCTATCTCCATCCATATAATCTTTAGTGTTTGCTATTTTTTTTAAAAAGGCACATAGATTGGATTCGTCTTGTTTCGATAAATTTTGGCTTATATAAGGATAAGTTATTTGATCACTACAACTTCCAAGGCTTGCAAAAAATTCAATTATAGAATCTATATCAAGTGAAAAGGTACTTTGTGTGTAATCTATATTTAGTGATTCCAATTTTACACTTCTTGGATAAGAAAATGATTTGTAATAATTACCTAAAATTTGCACACACCTTAAAGAACCATCAAACTTATAGCTACAGATCCATGTTGGCCAAGAACGTAATTTAGTCATATTTGTTATTAATTGTTGACAATTATCTATTATAATATTCCCCTCCAGTTTAACATTATCAGAATGTACGTTTTTTAAAAATTCACATGATTCAAATAATAGGTCTTCTAAAATAGTAATTTTACTAACAAAAGATTTTATAGGGCATGATATTATACTAAGATTTTTTACTGTTAGATTATCTGGAAAAGAAGTGAATTTTTTGTTATTATTTAATATTAAATTTTCAGTAACTACATTTGGTTGTATTGTAGAAAAACGATTACAATGTTCAATTTTAAGATTTTGATAATTTCCAGCTAAAATCTTTTTAAAGTTTTTGCAATTGATGATATTAACATCATTGTTAATTCCAGCTGGCAAATATGAAAATGAATCACAACTATTTAGCGTTACTGGTCCTTGTATACCCGATACTTTTTTTTCGGAATTAATAAAATCAAAGTTGTTACAGTTGTTAGCTACTAATTCTCCATTTATATAAAATAATCCCTGGCTATCATCAGCATTCATTTTAAGGCTTGAACAGCTATCGAAATTAACATCACCTGTAATAATAAAATCAGACGATAATTTTTTTAATTCTGGGGAGTTTTTTATGTCGCAATCACCAAAAATTTTAACGTGCTGAGGTAAATTTTTGATGTTTTCTAAAGTTACATTTCCATTGATATTATAAAATACTTCATTAGAAAATGTGTCTTGTTTAACCATTTGTTCAAATTCTATATTGCTTAATTCTTTTTTTTCTATCGGTTCAATGTAATTCGTATCTATTTTTCTCGTGATTATTTTTGTGTCACGCTTGAATGTAATTAAGTCTTTAATCCATTTAGCACTATCGATAATTTTTTGCACAAAACGTCTAGACCAGCTTTTTTTAGTGGGTTGTTCAGGCGGCAAGTTATCTTCAGGTTTTAGCTGCTGTAGTTGGTTAGTTGAGGTTTTACGGCTACCTACTTTATTATTCATAAACATACCTTTAAAAACATATAAAATCTACGTATTTAAAGTATAGCAGTCTAAGATATATAGTTTTTAGTGGTGAGAAGATCAAAAAAATATAAGCACATAAAATATTTTATGTATTAGAGTCTGTTTTAGTGTTACTTTATAAATATGCGTAGGGGCAACTGATCCTAAATATAGCACGGATTTGTGAACACTCCCTATAATCCCAACCATAATTTATTATAACTAACTTTGCTATATAATTATTCAGTTTAACTTCTCTGTTGCATTCACGGTTAAGCATTTTTTATGATTGTTTAGCTTGTACATGTTGCTTAAGATGAGTATTAGTTATATATCTAAAATATTTTTATTTTGTATAAATTTGTATGTGCCTTTTAAAACTATCTTTCCAGCTAAAAGATTTATCACACCCTGTAAAATTACATTTAAAAGTTTTTTTTACTGAAGTTTTTCTCTTTTATGAGTTAGTATATGAGTTTTACAATTATACATCCGGATAAAAGATCTATCACATCCTGTAACATTACATTTAAAAGGTTTTTTTAATGAAGATTTTTCTCTTTTATGATTTAGTATATGAGTTTTACAATTATCCATCCAGCTAAAAGATCTATCACATCCTGTAACATTACATTTAAAAGGTTTTTCTCCTGTATGATTATTTGGCATGCCCCCAGTAAAATTATCATCCCATTCGCTTTCAAAATGGCATTCATCACTTTTGTAACTTTCTTTAGATGATGTTATAGCCATTTGCATATTGTTATTATCTTCATCAAAGATACTGCTTAGATATTGAGGTTCGTCAAGTGTATTTAAAAAATACATATCTTCATCTAGGTTTAAGCTAAGTATACTTTGTGTAGAATCAGTTTGATATAGTTGTTCTGGTATGTTAGTAGATAATATCGTTGGAGTTTCTAGTAACGCTTGTGTTGTTGCGGAATTTAGCTTTCTATTGTAGATGCTAGTCTGAGTTAATACGATATCATTTTTTATGAATTGGCTAAGGTTAGGTTGTGTTTGGGTTGTAGGATGTGGTGTTATATTTGCTGTATGACTGCTATCATCTTGAAAATTTCCATACATTAAAGCTGATGATAAGTTGTTACAT
>CAKNAD010000113.1 GCA_929200515.1 Candidatus Gorgonimonas leptogorgiae
ATTTTTTGAAATCTCTACTTTAAAGCTATAGTCTTCTAGTGTTGCTGTTGCTTCGGTTGCCTGCTCAGTAGTTTTAATTTGTAAATTGCCAAGGGAATAAACTCGTAATTTTTCTAATTCACTAGTATATTCGTTTTCTGTAACTTCTTGTTGGTTATCATTATATGTATGCAGTGTTGTTGACTTTAAATCTTTAGGCGAGTTTTTTAATATGTCTTGTTTTGACTTCGTATACTGTCCTTTTCGTAGATGATTTGGTTTTTCGGCTATTGGTGGTTTTGGAGCTATTGATGGTTCTGGAGATATTTCCCTATCTTTTACTGATTTTGCAATATCATCTGCTAAAGTTGTAGTTGCATTAGTAGTCTCATCATTATACAAAACAGTTTCTTTAAACGATTTATCACTGTTGTTACGATTGAAATAAGATTTTATGCTGTTATATATTTTTAGTAGCCTATTGCCCTTCTTTTGTTCGATATTTTCTGTATTTTTAGTTTCATCAGAAGGATTATTGGTATTATTTTTTATGTTATAATTATTGTGTTTTTGGAATAGTTTTGGCAAACGCATATAATATCCTTATTATTTAGATTTATTTTATGGATTACGGCAAATTTTAGTTAAAAATAAGTAATTTTTTGCTTATTAAACAAGGCACCTACTTTGGCTATTTATATTCATACTAAACTAAAAAGTAATAACGCAGTTTAAAGGCTAATCTAATCATCTTCGTTGACTAAATGCGGATGTTTTTTCTTAATGTGATTTTTAATTTCATCATCGTTGCAAGTTAATAATTCACGTAATAAAGACTCTTGATCTATTAGATCTATAGTCTTAAATATGTTAAGGTATTCTGCTTTTTTTATAGAACGATCATCAATAATGTTTATTATGCATTTAACAAGTTTTGGTTGATGTTCCTTATTGTTCATTAGGTTTTCGTCAATATATTCTATAGCATTAAAATTGTTTTTAGTCGCTTCTAATGCAATATCTAAATCATTACGTATCTCATCGCTGGCATATTGTAATAATAAGCCATTAATAGCAACTAACTCTCGTGTTTTTTCTTTATTGGTAAACCAATCAGGGTAATGGTTTCTTACAAATTCTATTATTGAGCTATTTTTGTATTTTAGTAATGCTTTTAATGCAGGTTCTTGATTATTAGCGTCTATATCATTAATTAACTTTTGTAGCTCTGTTTGATCTATCTTGTTACTAAACTTGTTGCTTGCATTTCCAAGTTTATCAACAATAGAAAGCATAGCTGTGAGTTGTTTATCTGTAATATTATAAAATTTGTAATTACAAGACACTAAGATAAAATATAACAGAAAATCATTTTTACTTTGGTTTGAGGAAATATTAGCTAGTCGCTGTTTTAATTTAGAAAAATCCCACTTAGTATATTTTATTGGTATGTGACGAATATCTACATCTAAATTCATAATTGAGTTTATAGATGAAATTAACTTTGGTAACTTATCTAACATTGCTTCTCTAGTTTCTATATGCGGTATTTCTATTGTAAGTATTCCTGTAGACTCTTCTGCTGTTGCCTTAATATCTCCTGCATTTTTTGATAATTCAAGAAACTGTAATAATTGAGTAAAAAACCAAAAGCGTTGTAGTTTTCCTTCCGAATATACATCATAATCGTCAAGTGTTAATTTATCCGATAGTTTTACTTTTAATGTCCGTCCTTTACCAGCTTCTGCATTTTCTAACATTTCTATAGTGCAAGCATGAACTCCTAGCTGTAATGTTGCTATGGTTGCTTGTTCCATAGCAATCATTTTTATTTTATTCTTATTGTTACTTTTTAATTTATTAAATTCGCTAATACATTTTGTTTCTATAACTTGTTGTTGGTTGTCATTATTAAATTCTATGACATCAACCCTGTTATATGTTTTAATTGCACCTAATCCAGAATTAAGTGCTACCGGTGTTAAAGCATCGATAAATTCTTTATGTATCCAAAAAATGCAATCATGTAGGCTGTTAATATCTTGTATAGAGGTGGGCAGATTAAGTTTTTGAATGTTAGTAAATATTTCTTGTGCATTTTTTAATAATTGATCGAAATCACCTTTATTTGTTGTGTTTTTAGATATATCACTAAATTGTTGTTGTATTTTGCTAATATCGTTATTAACTTTATTTTTAATATTTTTAAATTGAGTTTCTAATACTGTTAAATCTTGTAATTTTTTTTCTAAGTTTGCATCTTTTATTCCTGGTTTAATGCCTAATTGTAAAAATTGTTTATAGCCTGAAAGAAATAATTCAAAATGAGCAAACATCTGCTCCGCTTCTTTTTTAGCCTCAGCAATAGCCTCTAATCTATAAGGCATCATCGATAACGACATTATACCTTTTTCTGTAAAGCATCTACTCATCATAGTTTCAGCAGCAAAAAAATCTAGCAACCTATAATTTAAATCATTAAGGTTTTTAAATGCTTCATCAGGGCGATTAAATTTAAGATTAGGAATCGGGCGTTTGGGGGCAGATGAGGATCTTGGTTCATAGTTGGCTGTAACTGTGGATTTCATGTTTGTAAGTTTATCAGCAAATTCATTACCTTGAATAATATAAGCACCAGAAGTACCAGTAAAGCTACAACAAGCCATAGTAACTATTTCATTACTATTTTGCAGGATATTAAATTGATCTTTTGCAATTAGGCAAGGTTTTTCTTGTTGGCGTAAAGTAATAGCTACGTGATCGTTAGTACCACCTTGTTTGAAAACAAAGCCACCCACTTTTTTTAAGAAGCTATCTTCTAGCATCCAATCTTCGCCATGGTCAGCTACTATAATAGCTCCTTCGGGAATTGATTCTGCATCTTGTTGAGATTTAACATAGCATAATTTGCCACTACAAAAACCTTCGCTAACTAAAGTTCCAGTAGCCATGGGGTCTGTTGGTGCTTCAATAGCAAAATTTACTCCCCCAGTTAAAACTGTTAGTGGTCGCAACTGAACAGCATAGACTTCGCCATTTTTATCTATAGCAAACTCAAAATCAGCTGGGCAAAGTAGCATATCTTCGCCTAGCTTAATATAGCTTTGTATTTGTTTTAATTGTTTATCGGTAAGTTTAATACTATTAGGGTCTATGGCTAAATCTTGTGGATCTTCGGTAAAGTTATTAGCAGTTGTATAATTTAAACTAAATTGTTTAGTTACATTTCCTTCAATAAACTCAGAGGTGAATTCTTTATTTTCATTTGATACCAAATATGTATAGGGTGTTACTCCTTCTAAACCGCTTACTCCACCCTTAGGTTGCCCAGGAACAAATTCAATTTTACATCGTGAATCATTTTGCGAGGTACGACTCATTGCTACGCCACCAAAACTGCAATCAATGCATTTTTGAAAAATTAATGCCATAGGTTGAGGTGCTGACACTGGGCAAACATTCGGCTGAAATCCAGAAGCTAAAACTTCTAAGCATGTTTGTAGAATATCTGCCTTGCCATGAACTACAGATTCGAATTTTCCTGCTTGAGCATCGCCTAGGCTATCTTCTTTAATTCCTGAGCTTCTTACAATAACTGCATCGTTTGGATCTAATTTTCCAAGTAGTTTATTATAGCTTTGTCTAATTGATTCTGCACCTTGCGAGCCTTTAATTTGATTATAAAAGTTATCACTTACAATGAACTCACTAAGCTTTTTTAAATAATAGTTACGTCGTTCTGGATTATTTGCATATAAAGTTTGAATTTTTTGTTTTATGTTATATATATTGACTTTAGTTAAACTAAAATTTTCAATATCATCAATAACCGACTTTAGACTGTTTATGTCTAAATTATGATGCTCTAAATTGTTAATTAAGTTAACATCGATAGTTTCAAACTCTGGAACTTTCATACCCGCATTTTGTATACGATGCAAGGCTGCTCCCTTACCACCAACTCTAGCACGACTAAATGCACCTGTATCATTTATTTGAGTATTACTTACCTGTTTGCTAGTAATTTTATCTATATTTAATTTTCTATTAAGTATTTTGGGTTTTGGGGCTATCGAAGGTTTTTCAGCTGATGTTAAGTTTCGTAATGTTGCAGGTTTCGAAGCTACTTTTGCTTTTTTCCATCTTGCAGGTTTCGAAGCTACATTTAGTTTTTGCTCTGTTGTTGGATTTATAGATACTTCTGTATTATTAACTGTTACTGATTTTGTTGTAGTATTAGCTATTGAAGGTGTATTTGAATTGTCGCTATAAAAAACAGTTTTTTTATACTGTTTTTCCTTGTTTTTAAAGCCGAAATAAGATTTTATTTTGTTAGCTGTTTTTTTTACTAGTTTCTTGGTACTATTTATTTTTTTACTTTTAGTTTTATCAGAAGATTTCTTGGTATTGTTTGTTATGTTATAACTATTATTATGTCCTAAGTTTATTTTGATGCCCATATAAAAATACCCTTATTATTTATATTTATTTTATAAATTACGGCATTTTATATTTAAAAATAAGTTAATTAGTACTCTATTTTTTTAGATTAGACTTTAGAATTTATTTAGAGTTTTTTAACTGGATGTTAAAAAAAATATTAAATAAAACAGGGATATTTACAGTTATCTACATTTAGCTAATTTCAATATTTATAGTTAAAACTAAAAATGCCTATTATAAAATTGTATATACACCTTTTACTTGAAGGTGTATAAGGCATAAAAAATAGATTACTTGTTTCACAAACCCAAACTTACTTGTTGAAAATTTGCAACTGCCTATTAAGCTAAAAAGCTAATCTAATCATCTTCGTTGACTAAATCTGGATATTTTTCCGCAATATAATTGCTAATTTTAGAATCGTCGCATGTTGATAAATTATCTAATACAGATTTTTTATCAGATAAATAAATTTGATCTATAATCTCAAATATTTTAGAGTATTCATCTTTTTTTATTCCAGGAAAATTAACAATATTTAGTACACCATTAACAAAGCTTGATGGAAACTCTTTATGCTTAACTAGGTTTTCATCAGCATCATTCATCGCCCTGAAATGATTTTTAACAGCTGCTAATGCAATATCTGAGTCATTACGTATTTCATCGCTAGCATATTGTAATAATAAGCCATTAACAGCAACTAACTCTTGCATTTTTTCTTTATTAGTAAACCAATCAGGGTGATGGCTTCTTACAAATTCTATTATTGAGCTATTATTGAATCTTAGTAATGCTTTTAATACAGTTTCTTGATTATTAATATCTATATTATTAATTAACTCTTCCAGCTCTGTTTGATCTATCTTTCTATTAAAAGGATCTTGACCTTTTTTTGCTCCAACTTTATTAACAATATTAAAAATAGCATTGAGTTGTTTATCTTCAATTTCAGAAAGGTCTTGTTCATGAGATATGAAGCTAAAATATAACAGAAAATCGTTTTTACTTTGTTCTGAAGAAATATCATTTAGTTTTTGTTGTAATACAGAAAAATTCCACTCCTCATATTCTACACCCACCATAATTTCTATATTTCTAGCTAAAGGTTGAAACGTATTTAGTGCTGAAACAAACTTTGGCAACTTATCTAGCATTTCTTTGTTATTTTTTATATTCGATATTTCTATTGTAAGTGTTCCTGTAGCTTTTTCGAAAGATGCTTTTATATCATCTGCATTTTTTGAGAGCCCAGTATTTTGTAATAATTGTGTTAAAAACCAACAGCGTTTTAATTTTCCTTGCGTATAACTCAGATATTCTTCATTATTTTCATCAATCTCATCAGAGAGTGTTAATTTTAATGTTTGTCCTTTATCTGCTTCTACATTTTTTGAAATCTCTACTTTAAAGCTATAGTCTTCTAGTGTTGCTGTTGCTTCGATTGCCTGCTCAGTAGTTTTAATTTGTAATTCGCCAGGGAGAGAAACTCGTAATTTTTCTAATTCACTAGTATATTCGTTTTCTGTAACTTCTTGTTTATTGGTAATATTGTCTGCGTGCTGTATTGTTGGCTTAAAATCTTTAGACGAGTTTTGTAAGATGTTTGGTTTTGGCTGATATTGTCCTCGTTGCAGATGTTTTGGTTTTGTAGCTATTGATGGTTTCGGTTTTGGAGCTACTAGTGGTTTGCTTGGTGTAGTTGTATCTGGATCTTTTTGCTGTTTTTTAAACTCGTGGTTTCGATTATATTGTTTTTTTTGTAGACTTAGTGGTTTTGAAGCTACTAGCGGTTTTGACAACTTGTTTGGTTGTGTAGCTGTTGCTGATTGTAAATCTACTTTCTTAACTTTTACTGGCTTGGGTGTAATACTATCTACAGATCGTTCATCTAGGTTCTTGTTATTAGTATCTATTTGGTGCTCACCGCTGGAATTTTTTTTAGAAGTTACATAGTTACCTTGATTTTCAAATCGTGCTATTAACCTACTGACTTTACTTTTTTGAGATGGCTTGCTTGTACTTTGAGTGCTAGAAGATGAGTCTTCAGTAAGCTTGTGAGCATGACTATTTGTATTTGAATTTACAGGTTTCATATAATAATCTCCTTATTTTTTAGATTTATTTTTATAAGTTACGGCAAATTTTAATTAAAAATTAAGTTAATATTGTTGTTGTATCTTAAGGACAGGCATACCTAACTAGCATGCTTAGAGCAAAGATCGTTAGAAGACTAGCGTGGGTTATTCGTTTTCATTCTCAAATTTGTTAACTTTAAATAGTAATTTATTCCGATTATCAGAAATATTACTTATTCTTTCATTAATATTTTGCAATTTACCTTTATTTTCACTTTTATTTTTATCTTTGTTTTTGTATATCTTAGATATTTCTTTTCTATGTTTTTGGTAAAAATATTTTTCTATATTAAGGATTTGTAGCTCTCTTTCCATATTAACTAGGTTCAACTTAATTTCTGCTTGATTAGCTTGTTGTTGCAGTTGTTTAATCTCAGGTTCAGATCCTGGTTTATCTCTGAGGCTATTTATTTTTTCTTCAAGATCTTCTTTTTCATATTTAAACTCAAGATCTGTGATATCGCGACAGTGTGTTATTGTCAATTTATTGACAAGATAATCTCGTTCAAGAAAATCTAAGTGCATGATATCTTTTTTCTTCTTTTTAGAAGATATGTTTATTTTTTCCTCTAGCTCTGTCTTCTCTTTTAGTAATTCTATGCCTTTCATTTCCGCCTGCAAAGCTTTAACCTCATTACCCGTGATTTCAATGGACTGATTTAAATATTTAATATCTAATGCATTGCTATTTGGATTTTTTTGAGCTTGTTCAAGATCCTGTTCCAAATTAGCTAGCTCCTTAAATTTTTCCTGATGCTGGATTTGAAGTTCATAAACAGTATTTTTATCTTCTTTACTCATATGCTCATTAAAAAATGGTGATTCTAGAGCTTTTTCAGCAGAATATCTGAATTTGGGATTAACATTAAGTAGGTTCATAATAAGATCTTTGGTATCTTGTGATAAATTTTTGTTATGATTTATGTGTGTTATAAGTTCAGCGTATTTTGCAACGTCAAGCTGTTTAAAATCGGTTCCTTCAGCTGTCTTATAAAGATCATGAGGATGAATTCCAGTTAATAATTCTGCCATCATTATTCCCATAGACCAGCAATCAGCTTTTTCTGAGTAGTAGGTTCGGGGATTCAAAGTATCATTAGTATTATATACTTCAGGTGCCATATATAAGGGGGTTCCTGATATACCACTAAATTTAGTTTCATCTGCTTCTTGCTGGCCGCCTTCATAACCTGAATCTATACTTACTCCAAAATCAGTTAGCGTAGCTTTGCCTTGATTATTTATCAGTACATTAGCAGGTTTAATATCTAAGTGACCGATGCCTTGCTTATGAATAGTAGCTAGTTGTTTGAATAACTGATGGATGATTATACGGCAAGAGTTTTCTGGTATAGGGTTTCGGTTACCATTTTTTGAGGTTTTCATAGCATCTTTAAGTGTTGCACCACCATAAGGCATCATTATTTGATGATGTTTCCCTTGCTCATCTGTATATTCATATTGATCTGTAATTTGAATAGCATCCTTTACTTTTTTTTGGATAGTAATTTCGCGCTTAATATTATCTCTCCATTTATTTATATTTTTTTCGGAGTCATGAAGTTGATCTTTTACAACATAAGTTTTCCGTAGTGGTTTTGTATTTAATTTAGAATTATCTGTTTGAGTTGTAGATTCGGATGGGGGTTTATTTTTAGCTATAAATACAGTCCCAAATGCCCCACGGCCTAATATTTCTTTATTCTCGGTATCTAGCTCTTTTATATTTGGAGCATCTTGTACTTTTCCTATCATTTCAGGAATTACATCTTTGGCTCGAACAACTTTTGCAACACCAGAATCTTCTGTTGACTGAGGAGTATTTTGTATTGTTATATTGCTAGAAATGTTATTGTTTCTCTTACGAGGTGGTACTAGAGGTGGCGTTGCTTTGCTAGTTGTCGCATCTCTGTTCTGCTTATTTTTTTTAGTACGAGGTGCTACTGGTGGTGGCGTTGCTTTATCTTTCTTGTTAATTGCATCATCTCTGTTCTGATCATTTTTTTTAGTACGAGGTGCTACTAGTGGTGGCGTTTTCTTTATGGTAATTGTTTTATTTGGATTAATCTTTGATTGAACTTCATCGCTACTTACAGGTGTAACTTTTTTGTCTACTAGAGATATTCTAAAGTTTTGAGTTATATTATGTGCTTTACTCTGTGTTAAATAGCATTGTGGTGTCTGCTTTTTAATATTATGCTTGCTTTTTTTTGTTTTTGTAGTTTGTTTTATTAAATTATCTGACTTTTGTGATATTGATGGATTGTAATTATTGTTTGGTATTATTACGGACATATTATTCACTAATTTTAATTATTAACAAATGGATATAATATTATCGTTAAATATCATGTAGGTTTTAGTTATT
>CAKNAD010000114.1 GCA_929200515.1 Candidatus Gorgonimonas leptogorgiae
CCATTTTACTTAGCCCTGAAACCTAGTATTTTCATCTGCCACGTGTATATACACCTTCAAGTAGAAGGTGTATTTATTTAGTAATACTTTAGAAGTTAGTTACTGCATCAGTAGCACAAAGATTATTTGCACCAGTATCGCCGCCATTGTTACATACTAATGTCCAGTTTACACCTGTAGCATCAGAAGTGAAAATTAGTGTTTGAGCTCCAAATGGTCCGCCTGGTGTAACTGTGAATTCCATGGCTCCAGCAACTTCTCTGGCAGATGTTAGACTTCCAAAAACATTAGGTACTCCGCCATTACCAGGGGTGCAGTCGGCAATTTCACGAGCTTGTGCACATATTGCCACTGCTGTTTGATATGGTCTAATTTCAGCCATAGCAGCAGTTGCTCTAGCGTTTCTAGTATATGCTTGGTATTGTGGGATGGCTATACTTGCCAATATAGAGATAATAGCAATAGCTATCATTAACTCAATTAAAGTAAAACCTTTTTGTATTTTAAAGTTAGCCATCCTTTCTCCTTGTATGATCATGGCATAATTTGAGGTATTACTTCGGATACTTCGGCTTTGAAAAAAAACTCTTTATTGCCATAAGTTACTAGAATAAACATTAAATTAGGTTTAGTTTTTTGTTGTTTTGTGGATTTAATAAAGACTTTTATGTAAGCATTCTTCCTGTATTTAATCATATTACTAGCAGTAGATAAACATTAGATATTTTGATGTGCTTTTAATATACTTATTTTCAGGTTGATTATGCTAGAAGTATTATGGTGTATAATATCCTTTTATTGTAAAATTGCAGTAATTATAAGTACCTTCTACTTGAATAATATTAGAGAGATCATTATGAATTATACACTTAAAAAAAATATGTCTATGTCTAGGTTGCTTACGATTATTTTTTATATTATGTATATTACTGTGCAGCTAATAGATACATATTATATCAAAACAAAAGACATTTCATGGTATATTAATATAATAACACTATTGCCATTAATATTACCTATACAAGTATTATTTACTAATAGTAAAAAATCATATATATGGTTATGTTTTGTTTTATTTTTTTATTTTATTTCAGCGATAGAGAGTATTTTTATGTATCATGATTGGTTTTCTTGGTTAAATACCGTTGTTTGTGTTTTATTGTTTTCTGTCTGTATTTTAGCTACAAAATATGCAAAATAAAAAACAATTAACAACTTCGGCAAATTACCAAGACATAATGTCTTTTATAAACGGGATTGTTATCTTTCTTTTTTCTTTTAGGGACGCATAATCTAATTTATTTAAAATATTAAATTCATTATGCATATTGTTTTTGCTTCTAGAAATAAGAAAGCGTATAACTTCTTCAGTTAGATTATGACCTTGTAATTTAGATCTTATCTTTATCGCTTCTATTTTTTCTTTATCGTTTAAAGAATTTATTTTAAATACTATTCCCCAGCTTAGTCTAGATTTTAAGTCTTTTAGTTTGATTTCTGTTTCTGATGGCGATTTTTTTGAGCTTATAATTATTTTAACTTTAGCATCATATGCCCTATTAAATAAATTAAAAATAGCTTCTTCCCATTTAGGTATTCCTGATATTATGTCTATATCATCTATGCATACCTGATGAAAGTGTTCTACTCCATCGATAATATCAGGCGAGCAATGAATCATTTGCATCATTGGTAAGTACATGCTACGGCCGCCCATATCGTCTACGTGATGGCATGATGCTTGTAGCAAATGACTCAACCCAACTCCAGGGTTGCCATATAAATATACTATCGATTTAAGTGAATCAAACAGGTTGTCGTAATTAACAGCTAAAAGACTTATAGCATCGCTATTACAGCCTTGGCAATAATTAGCAAAAGTTAAATCGCTCTTTAACTGCATATTAAAAGTTAATTGCAAAGGTAAGCTCATAAAATGTTCATTAATTTAATGCGAGATATAATTAAATTATTTTAAATGAAAAACAAATTAATTATTTAATAATAACTTTAAAATTATGTCATAATTAGCTTTTTAATATGTTTTAAAGTTACGCTTTTCTCTGTGATTATATTTTTAGTATGACTAATAATAATAAATAATATCATATAATGCAACCAGCAATCTAGTGTATTTTGTGCCACGCCTTTAATTAAACAGTTTTAATAATAACTGCAAATTAAGTTTAGTGTTGCTAATATAAGGGAAAACATTTATAATAAGGGTACTTTTTCTAAAATAATCAACTGTAAATTTAACTAATGACCACTAAATTAAGAATTACTGAAATTTTTTATTCATTGCAAGGAGAAACGCGCACAACAGGTATTCCTTGCGTGTTTATCAGACTTACTGGGTGCCCTTTAAGGTGTAGCTGGTGCGATACAGAATACTCCTTTAATGGTGGCACATTATTAGAGTTACAACAGATATTAACTACAGTTAAGTCTTACAGCCCTAAATATGTAACAGTTACTGGTGGTGAACCACTAGCACAAAAAAATTGTATTTTATTATTAAAACTGCTTGCAGATGCAGGATACCAAGTTTCTCTTGAAACAAGCGGGGCGATGTGTTTAAAAGAGGTAGATCATAGGGTGGTTAAGGTTATGGATATAAAACCGCCAAAGTCTGGAGAATCTCATAGAAATAACTATAACAACATTGCTCTATTAAATTATCAGGACCAAGTGAAATTTGTTATTGCGGATCGCACCGATTACGACTGGGCTGTTTCTAAGTTAATTGCCTATGATTTAGAATCTAAAGTAGCAGATGTATTGTTTTCTCCAGTAGCAAACGTATTAAAAGAGTCAGATTTAGCTAATTGGATTATCGAAGATCGGTTAAATGTACGCTTTCAAATGCAATTACATAGATTTTTATGGGGCGATAAACAAGGAGTATAAATATTAAGCATATGAAAGTATCAATGCATGATAAAATTACTCTTTAAGACCAAAATCTTTAGGTCTAGAAACAATATTACAACCGTCTCTTCTTCTTTGTTTGCAAAGCATAATGAGTTCGTTTCCATCTTCTACCACTATATCTTTAGTCCTTTGCTCCCATACTCGACTTAACATTGTTGATTCACGGCATTGTATTTCATCAGGTATAAACTCTCTACAAGTTTTGTATCTATGTTGCTCTTGGTCTGATGCCTTTACGGGAAAATTATTGCCGCCATGCCTCATTGGAACCCATTTACCAGTGCTACTTGCTTCTATTGTTGGAGAATCATTAGTGGTGATCGCTTCTATTGCTGAAGAATTACTCGTGATACTTGCTTCTGTTGTTGGTGAATAGTTTGAATTGTTAGTATTATCATTATTGTTTCCAGCAATATAAGGAGCAACAAACATTATAGTAGCAACAGTTATCCCTGTAATAGCTAGAATAGTGAAAACCATAAATACAGCTTTATTCTCAGAGATTTTATCTTTTACTCTATTTAAAAATGGTTTTGTTTCTCTTGTAATTGTCACACCTTTACATGCAAACTTTGCTGTTGGATTTAAAGGCTCATTTGCTCCATCAGTTGTGTTTTTTTCTAGTTCAAAATAAACACTTGAGTTGCCTTTTATAATAGCTACATTATTCATTATATTCCTTTAATTTGAATAAAAAATGAATTATACAGGTTGCAGTTGAAAATGCGAGTTTTCAGCAAGTAATTTTTGGCTTATTAAACAAGGATCCTGCTTTGTAAATTTAATGATGCTAAAGTGAACTACCCGCCTTAAAAGGTGGTGGTTTGCGGTGCGAGAGTTAATAATGTATTCTAAAGCTTGATGAAAAGTAATCACATCAGGGAAGCATTACCACGGTATTTTTCTTTGAATTAAATCTTTTTACTAACATCTAAAAACATGCATCTTCAAGTAAAAAGTGTGTATTAATCTAAGAACCTGTTTAGAGTCTTTTTAGTATAGCACTGCTCGCTATGATTTAGACATTAAGAGATTCTATCGCTAGTTATCATATGATATAAGTAACTACTAAAAGTGTCTACGTATTAACGGGTAGAGCTATAATAGGCGGTGGGGTAATCGTTAGTGATTTTTAATGTTGTCGGGTCAACTGTAACCGTGCCAAAATTAGTATTTGTATCATAACAGCTAGTAAAATGGTCATATTCAGTAATAATATATTGTCCATCAAAAATATAGCTCGTATTAATATCAATTTTCCCAGGGTAGTTTATTAACTTTTCTAAAATGCTATCAACATTATATGTGTTTTTTGGGTGTCTAGCTCCAATAAGGATAACATTTTTATCTCCTAGAGGCAGATGATTTAAAGCTTTATCTATGATATGATGAGTTACGGTTGAAACATGAGCCAATGCTAATTGAGTTGTTTTTTGATCTTGTATAATTGTGGCGACACAGTCTTGCACATTAGAGGTTCCTAGTTTATAGCTGTCTTTTTTCGTATACTTGACATCACCTTGATGAACATTATGAGCTAGTTTATCTGTATGAGTGCCATCATTATGTCTTTTGACTTTTATGTCAAAAATACGATCTCCACAGCTTTTAACTTGATTGTCATTAAGTAAATCGGGATTTTGGGTTTTATTTTTTACACTTATGTGTAAATCTATGGTAAGTTCATCTTTTTCTACAGTATATAGAGATTTATCATAATCTTGCTGAATAGTTTTAAACGGAGCTGGTAGTTTTTTAACTGCTTCGCGGATTGCAGTAATATCTTGTTGATAGCTGTATTTTTTTTCAGCTATAAATATTTCACCTTTATTTTCTGTTAACGTGCTATCTAGTAACTGGTAAGATTTAATGTTTGTGGTGTCTATGATTTTCTTCCGTATATTTTATTTGCTAATTCAGGTTATTATTTTATAGACTGTTTTATTAAAAAAAAGTTCAGATCTGTTAGAGTATTTTAAATGCAGTTAGTAATTTTACCTGTAACAGGTTTTGTTGTATGATAACAATAATTATTAACTAATATAGGATAGCTTTTATTCTGGAGATGCAATCCAGATACTCAGCTGTATTTTAAAGAATGAACGGAATAGAAATATAATAAATACTTTTATGCTATTTAGTTATTGACAAAATATTAAATAAACTTGCAATAAAAGCAAAACCCTTGTATTAAAAGGGCTTTATAGATATTAATATTGTCTATATTATTGAATAAAAAGACTTACATGCACCATCTATTTTTTAAATAATTTTTTTTTGTTTTTTTGAGGAAACTTTGCTTGCTGTTGTTCTTGTTCTTTAGCTTCATCCATTAATTGTTTATGAGTTTTTATAAATAACCGCCGTGTTGTTAATGGTTTGCTAATTTCATTTTGCTGATTTTCGTTTCCCATTAACGATAAACCTCGTTTTCTAAGTTTTTCTGGTGGGTATAAAAAAGGAATATCTTCTATCTTGCTGTCAATACCTAACCCAATATCGATAATATAATTTACAATGGAAGAACAGTTTTCTCTAGTAAAGTTATATTTTATATCTGATTTACTTAATTGCAACCAAGTTTTTTTCATAAGTTCGATATTTAAACCAGATAGAGGGATTACCTCAGGTAAACCATGATAGTGAACATCACTTAATAAGCTATCACATGATTTACCATTATAATTAGGTTGCCAGCTGGCATATTTGTGTACATTAAGAGCATCTTCTGAATGATCAATAGATTCACCAAAAAACATAGCTACATGTTGCGATAAGCCATGTAAATTTGGGTATATCAATAAATAAGCTATTTGTTTATTATCAAATTGTTTGCATAAATTTATAGAATTGTCTTCTGCTGTTTTGTCATCTTGGATAATTATATTTTTTGAATCCACACCCCAAATTTCATCCTCGGTTAAGAGAGTTTTTTTACGCATATTATCCAGTTTTTTAGAGTGAAATAGTTTATCTAGACAATATATTATATATTTGAATATTTGCAGATCAACACCTGCATTAAAATTTGTTTTTATTTTATATTCTGAAAATTTTTTTGAAGGCTTATTTTTTATAATATTAGCAATTATTTCTTGTTGGCTTTTATCGTTGCGGGGTATTTTTTTATTAAAATTTACTTTTGAAATGATTTTTTTCTTAAAAAAACAGATAATATTGTTTGAAGCTTTTTTAACTTTAATAAAAAACGCTTGACTTATCTTCATTATCTCAAAAGTTCCTTTTATTGTTATATTAGAAGCTATTTCGACCATATGGAAATATATTTTATTAGAAGAACTCATTCTTGTTAGAGTATTCTTGATCATCTTCAAATGCAGTTAGTAGTTGAAACTGTGTAATTTTACCTATCACTAGTTTTGTTGTATGATAACAATAATTATTAACTAATATAGGATAGCTTTGATTCTGGTAATGCAATCCAGATACTCAGCTGTATTTTAAAGAATGAACGGAATAGAAATAACACCAATTTTAGATTTTTTACCTTGCAAAACTACCGATGGCTGGCTAAAACAAGCTAAAAAACCAGAAAACTTAGCAGTTTTGCTAATAGATCACGCTAATAATGAGTTAAAAGCAGCTCAAACTGCTATGTCTATAATCAATAGGTATCGTAGTTGGTTGTCGCAGAAAGAAAAGTCCACTAATAATATGTGGTATGACTTAATGCGGCAAATGTCTCGTCTTGCTAGAGAAGAAATGCGCCATTTTGAACAGGTGTTAACAATTATAAAAACTAAAAACATTAACTATTATCCTCTAGAGGCTAGTAGTTATGCTAAATCTTTACAGGCAAAAATTAGTAAAACTGAGCCTAACAGATTAATAGATACTCTTATAGTTGGTGCTTTTATTGAAGCTAGATCTTGCGAAAGGTTTTATACTTTGATGCCTTATTTAGATGATAAACTACAGGCGTTTTATCGCCAATTAGTAAAATCAGAAAGCAGGCATTTTGAAGTTTATCTAAAGCTAGCTAGCAAATTTAGTGCCGATTGCATAAAGCATAGAGTAAATTTTTTTTCTAATCTAGAAAAATCGTTAGTAACTCGAGACGATGATTTTTTTCGCTTTCATAGTGGCAACTCTGCATAAAATGATTTACAATAAAATATATACACATTGAGGATTCTTTGTTTAGCAAGCTAAATAGCTAATCTTCAATAAAAAGATAAATAATACGCACAGGTGCTAGCTATTGTTAAACGACACAGTAACTAAGGATATACATTCCATAGAATCTTGCAATGGTGATGAAAGCATTAAAAAAATACCAACAATTAATGGAAATCCTTTAGATAAATTACCAGAAGATTTATATATTCCGCCAGATGCTTTAGAAATATTTTTAGAGTCATTTGAAGGTCCTTTAGATTTATTGTTATATCTTATCAAGCGTAATAACCTAGATATAATTAATATTAAGGTTGCTTTAATTACTGAGCAATATATGGATTATGTCAATACTATGCAAGCATCTAGATTTGAGCTTGCTGCAGAGTATTTAGTTATGGCAGCAACTTTAATTGAAATAAAATCACGCATGTTATTACCTCGAGCACCAACCGAAACTGAAGAAGATGAAGAAGATCCACGGGCTGAATTAATTAGAAGACTGCAAGCTTACGAATGTATAAAAAAAGCAGCGGTAGATATTGACGCCATGCCAAGAATGTATCGCGATATCTGGCCTGCTGTAGTGCAAACTGAAGTAGCTAGTGTTGAAGTAGAATATTTAGATATCAATGTATCTGAGTTGTTGTCATCGTTATCTTTAGTGTTAAATAAGGCTAATCTATTTGAAAATCACACTATAAATCCAGAGATCTTCTCAGTAAAACAACGCATGCTAGATATAATGGAATTATTACGAAGTGATAGATTTACACCTTTCGTAGCTCTATTTGATATAACTGAAGGTAAGTTAGGTATAGTTGTAACTTTCATAGCCATTTTAGAACTAGCTAAAGAATTTACAATAGACTTAATGCAAAATGAGCCTTATGGACAAATACATGTAAGAATGAAAAGTTAAACACGGAGGCAAAAGTGATATCTCAATCAGCATTAATTATTGAAGCTGCACTGCTAACACAGTCTAAGCCTCTTTCAATAGAAGCAATTGTAGAGTTGTTAAAAAACACCGCAGAAGTTTCTACTAGCGAAGTTAGACAATATATAGATGAACTAAACGCAGCATACGAACATAGAAGTTTTAAAATACAACAAGTTGCATCTGGCTATAGAATACAATTGCGAGAAGATTACGCAAAATATATATTACCCCTATTTGCAGAAAAACCACAAAAATACTCTAGGGCATTGCTAGAAACCTTAGCGCTAATTGCTTATAAACAGCCGATTACTCGTGGTGAAATAGAAGATGTTCGTGGTGTTGGCGTAAGTAGTCATATTATTAGAACATTATTAGAGCGTAACTGGATTAGAATTGTCGGTTATAGAGAAGTACCAGGCAGGCCAGCTATGTTAGCAACTACAAGATACTTTTTAGATTACTTTAATATTAAAAGTTTAGCAGACTTGCCACCTTTAGCGCAAATAAAAAATCATGAGTCTATAGAAGACAACCTTGCCGAGATTGAGCTAGAAAATCAACAAAACAAACAAAAAATGGAACAGCATATAATTGCCGACCAGCAAGATAATACAGAAGAAATATTCTCTGAATTAGCCAATATGGAAAAAGATTTAGTATCTGATTTTGTAGATATTACTGAAGAATAGTTATACACGTGGAAGATGAAATATAGCACTTTTAACGGCTACGTGTATAGTTGAATACCATAAGTATTATTATAATATAAGCTACTAGCTATTTTTTTTTGCATGTTCCCAAAAACTATTGTGGATTAACTCTGCATCTTTTGGCGAATCCCTGTAAGTTATACTG
>CAKNAD010000115.1 GCA_929200515.1 Candidatus Gorgonimonas leptogorgiae
AACTTATAATGACTTGTTGAAAACTGCTGCCTGTATATATGGTGTATATATGTTGATACTTCATAATAAATATTAGCTAAACTAAAATATTATTTGACTTTTCTTATATATTTAATAATCTATCCTTATGGTGATAAATTAAACCATTGAACTTAATAAAAATAATTATGTCTAATAAGAATATTTGTGCTTTTATTTTAAAAATAAAATATTATTTTATTTAATAAATGAACTAATTTAATTTTAGTCAATCTCTTAAAAGTGTTGGTTGAAAATAAATTTATAAATATAAACCTACTATATTTTTTCTTATTAAAGTTTATTATTTTGAGTACTTAAAAATATGTCTTCTACTTAAAAATAAATAATTTTAGGGTTTGAAAAATTTAATTACAAGTAAAATATCGTAAGAATGTTAAGGCATTTAAAAATTTTTTAATACTTTTAAAGTTAGGCTTTTTGATGCTCTGAACTTTGTTGCTGTTTTGTAGTCTATAAAAATTATAAATCAAGTAACTTATTTTAATAAGCTAAAAAGCAGTTGTTAAGACTAGATATTCTTAAGCAAACTACATACAAAGCTTTAATAAAATGAAAATAAATATAATTTATTGTAAATAATCAGCTAATCAAATAAATCTAAATTAATCTTGATTACTGATAAATATGTTAATAAGGAGATTGTAATGCTTATTTTAACTCGTAGAATAGGAGAGACACTCATGGTTGGAGATGATGTCACGATTACGGTTCTAGGTGTTAGAGGCAATCAGGTAAGAATAGGGGTGAATGCTCCTAGGAGAGTTGCTGTGCACCGTGAAGAAATATACCAACGTATTCGTAAAGAAGAAGAAGAAG
Source organism: Candidatus Gorgonimonas leptogorgiae (assembly GCA_929200515.1). Lineage (GTDB taxonomy): Bacteria > Pseudomonadota > Gammaproteobacteria > Pseudomonadales > Endozoicomonadaceae > CAKMZJ01. The sequence continues at coordinate 859 of CAKNAD010000115.1, forward strand.
AAAGAGAACTATTTGAAGATAGAGAAGAAGAAACTTTATAAATTGTAAAATAAAAGTTAAAAATTAATTCTACTATTTTCTTTGAGTTTTGAATTACTATTACTACAGGTAATTGGTGTTTATTGATAATTATTGATAGTGCCATAAAACTAATTGTTTTTGGCATGCAACATAAGCTATAAATAATGTTAATAAGCACCACTAGAAATATAAACATTTAAAAATTATTACTTTATTAAAAATGAATGTTATTAAAAAATTAATTCATTACATTGCTTTAAATGCAAAATAGTATTTTTGTGTTCGTTTGTTTTGAGTTTTTAATGATAAAATTGCACTAGTTTTTAATAATTTAATCCATATAACTATATTAAAATATTTATTATGAATACCCCCCATTATGTCGAGTATAACTCGCCTACAGGAATGTTGTTGCCAGAAGACGGCACGCGATCTACGTCTAAATTTCAATCACGAACTATTAAAAAGTATTCATTTGAAGACGTTATGGCTCTAGCCAAAGAATTAGAAGAAAATACTTATGATTTCTTTACGCATCAATTAAAAACAGCAAAAAAATTTCAAGCTGATAAAACATGTAATTTACGATCATGCAGACAAGATACGTTTGGTGGTAGCAAAGAGTTAGCTTTATTAGCTTGTAGTCATGTAACTCATAAAGAGTGTTCAAAAGGTACATTTGGTGCTATTTTTGGTATGAGGTGCAGGGTCTGTAATTGCGTTACTAAGGTTTCAGAAACTTATAAAGATACGAATGATTTCATAGATAAAATTAAATTAAAGTGTATACATGAAAATTGCTATTTTACTACACAATATAGTATGTTAACACACTATAGTAATGAAGGACTAACATCGCTTTTTGATCAAATATTAATTAAAAAAGTACAAGATTTAGAATTTTATGTGAAAAAAAAATTTGTAGATGAAGTTCAACAAGAGTTTGCAAATACTGTCTACCAAAAAGGTTTTTTACCTATTCAAGATAGAAAAGAAGTTGATGATCTAGTTAAAGATATATCTATAAACAGCAAAATACAGGTTATACCTCAATTAAATATAAGCAAAATGAAACAAACTATTGTCGAGGTAAATGAAGATGGTTGTCCGTACCCTTTTACAAAATATAAAGATAAAACGCTAGATATTTTTCTAAAAGAAAAACAAGATTTTGTAATTAACTTTATAAATAAAATTTTACAACAAAAAGAGTATTTTGCATCTATATACTTTGAAACTCCGGTAGTATTTACAGATACAGGAATTGAAATTACTTTATCAGGCTGGCGTTCTAGTTCCTTTGGTAGAGAAAGTCTTCAATATAGCTATTCAGATATACAGGCAACAACCACTAATGCTATAGATGGTTTTAAAAATTTAATTATTTATTTAAAAACTGATCTGGCTATATTTGACGCACTGAATCAAAATAAGATATCATTTAATGACGATATTCCTGTAGTATGTATTAAACCAAATTGGAGTTCTATAGAAGACTTTATTATAATTAAAGATGGCGAAATAGAGGTAAAAATTAGCTTAAGCTCTTTTATTGATGCAAACGATGCAAACACTGTTAAGGTTAATATAGATAATCTTAAGCAGGAAATAGAAACAGCAAAGCTGCAACTGGAGGCTGTAAACTCCGTGTTATAAGTAAGTAGCTATTCACTAATTTGAGAATCTTTAGTAAAGGTCAAGTTTAGCTGTGTTTTGTTATTAGTTGATATATTCCTAAAAATAACTTCATGAGTATATGATTTTACATCGCTACTTTCAGTTAATCTAGCTACAATATCTACTTTATCAACTTCAGATAACAATTTAGAGTCCATCGATACACTAGCATCATTTAATATTAGCGTAACAGGGTGCTTGTTAGCAGCTGCAGTTTCTACCGCTAAAGGCAAGTTGTTTTTTCCTGCATCCCTAGCAAAAACAACTATTCTGTTATTTGGTTTTAAATTAATATTGGTTGTATCTATATGTATACGAATCGGTATTGTAACTACTGTTTCTCCTAACTTGCTCTTTGCTTGTAAAATTCCAGCTTTTAAGGCTTGCTTGCCTTCAATAGAGACTTCTTGTGTTAATGCTAGCTCCCAAGCCAGCTTTGCTTGTTTATATTGATTACGAGCAAAGCAATCAATTCCTTTAAGTTCTAGAGCAGTTATATCAGTTGTATTTATCTCTAAAGCTACTTGATAGTATTTACGTATTTCTGCTGATACAACATTATTATTTGATAAAAATAATAATTGACCTAATTCTGACCAATATAAACTAGCATTAGGATTTAATTTAAGTAATTTGCGATAAGTTTTTTCTGCCTCTATAAAATTATTGTTTTGTGTTTGCCATTTAGCAACCATCCAATTTGCCATTTCGTTATCGGGTTTATGTTTGACCCAATCGGTTATTAGCTCATAAAATTCTGTAGTAGAAATATTCTTATTTAGCTGTCTTGCTAAATTTAGCTCATAGCCAAACCCTAGTGTTTTATAAAGATAAACAGTAGCTATGGCAATAAAAAATATCGATATAAGTACTGTTGCTTGCTTGCGTTTGCGATACTTAGCTTCATGCGTATTGTTATTACAATATAGCAATGAATTATTGGTATTATTCATGTACTGCCTATTTTGAGAAGCATTTAATTTAGTACTGCAAGAAATTATTACTAGACAGGAAGCTAATAGTATCAAGCAAAATATTATTAGCCATAAAACTAACATTTAATATTATCCTCTTTCATCTGTTGTTACTTTCTAAATCTCTTAGAACTATTCATTAAAATAAGTAAGCCTATTAAGATAATAAAGAACGGAAATATCCACAACCAAATTCCAATTCCATTGTACTTTGGTTTATACAAAATATATTCTTTATATTTTGATATTAGATTATCGATTATTGCGTCATCATTATATCCAGATTTTATCATTGCAAAAACTTCATTGCGAATAGTTTCAGACATTAATGAGTTGGAGTCATAAATAGATTGGTTCGGGCAAGTTGGACAACGTAAAATATGCACTAAATTATCAAATCTTTGTGAATCTAACTTAGAATCAAAATTATAATATTCTGTAACCGAATATAAATTTGCTGTATTAAATATTAATAGCAAAGATAGAAATAGTCTTAACATAAATTACAAGTCCGTTTTGTTTTCAGTATCGAGCGTTAGAATTGTATTTTTATAAGCAGTTTCTAGCTCTTCACCCCAAGAATCACCGGAAAGGCTATTACTAATTTGATAGCGAATAACCCCTTTGTCATCTGTTATAAAGGTTGCTGGTAACTTATTCTTTACCCCTAATGCTTTAGCCAAAACTTTTTTGCTATCAGTTAAGCAAAGATGGTAAGGTAAGTTTTTATTTTTAGGTTGTTGATTATCAACATTAATTCCTATAATAATCATACCTAAACTATTTATCACAGATAGTATTGCTTGTTGTTGAGTAGACAGTTCATCTTTTTGAGACCACAAATGCACTACCTTTGTTTGTCCAGTAAGTATTTTTTCTGATAGTTTTCCGCCTTTATTACCTAATGTATGCAAATTAAACTGAGGAAATTTTTTCCCCATAATTTGTATATTTGCATCTTCTGTATCAGCAACTACAGTTTGTAGAGATAAGAATAAGATAAAAAAAGTTACTAATGAAGATATATTTAACCGTAACATCATCTAATATCCTGTAATAAGTTATCATTTAGTATTGCTGTTTTTTTTATTAGTAAGCGTCTACTTAGAATTGATAAAAGGGCACCTACAATCATTAATAAACCTCCTAGCCATATCCATCTAATCATAGTTTTAATTTGAATGCGCAATGACCAACTATTGTTATCAGCTGCTAAAGGCTCTCCAAGTGCTATATATAAATCACGCCAAAATCCAGCGTTTATAGCTGTTTCTGTGATTGGAATATTATTTTGGTAAAAGCGCTTTTCAGGGTGCATTGTCGTTAAATATGCTTGTTTGTGGTATACATCTATAGATGCAAGATTAGTTGTATAATTAATACCTGTTTTTTGCTCCATTTGCGTAAATTTAAAGCTATAAGATCCTAAGTGCATAGTTTCAGATATGCTCAATGCCACATCTTTATGTAAGCTAAATGTAGAGGTGGCTAACACTCCTATCATTGACACTGCAAATCCTAAGTGTGCAAGTTGCATTCCCCAATAAGATAATCTAATAGATTTAATATCTGTAATTGATTTTTTGTGTTGTAGCTTACTTTTTATGTCTAGAATACAACATGCAATAACCCAAGAAATTGCAAAACTAGCTAGCCCTTGATAAATAAGTTCATAATTAAAAACTAACCATAATAAAACTATACTGATAGTTAAACAAAGTATAGCTATTTTTTTCATTTGTAAAACTGTTTTAGCAGATTTATTTTTTTGCCATGATAGCAGTATCCCTAAACCAAGAAATATCGATGTAACTAACATGAGCGGTATAAATATAGCATTAAAGTAGGGAGCTCCAACAGAGACGCTTCCTAAGCCTAGAGCTTCGATAATTAATGGGAAGATAGTCCCAAATAAAATAACTATAGCGGCTACTATCAATAGCCAGTTATTAGCTAGTAGCATGGTTTCACGAGACCACCAGCTAAAACTAACTGTATCGTTGTTTGTTTGAGGACGAAATATAAATAATAATAATGAACAGATAACTACAATTGCTAAGAATACTAAAAGAAACATGCCTCGCTTTGGATCGCTAGCAAAAGAATGCACAGAAGATACAACTCCTGATCTTACTAAAAACGTGCCCACAATGGTAAAGATAAATGCAAAAAAAGATAATAAAATAGTCCAATTTTTAAATATTTTTCTTTTTTCAGTAATGGCAAGAGAATGAATTAACGAAACTCCAATTAACCATGGAATAAATGAAGCATTTTCTACTGGATCCCAAAACCACCATCCTCCCCAGCCTAGTTCATAATAAGCCCACCAGCTTCCTAAGATTATGCCTAAAGTTAGAAATATCCAAGATGCAGTAGCCCAAGAGCGAATCCATTTTGTTATCTCAGGGTTTAAGTCATGTCTAGTAAGTAAAATAGCACAGCTAAAGGCAAAAGGAATGGCAAAGCCTACATAGCCAGTATAGAGAATTGGTGGATGAATAATCATTGCAAAGTCTTGTAATAATGGATTTAAATCCATACCTGCATTAGGAGGAAATGGCAGGTTGCGTTCAAAAGGATTAGAAGAAAATAGAATTATTATTAAAATACTAAAAGAAATCCAGCCCAAAATAGCGATTGTTGTTGTAGATAATTCAATTGGTAGTTTATCGCTTTTATATGCAAACAATACATTCCAAATAGATAATATAACAGCCCATAGTAATAACGATCCTTCGTGCCCGCCCCAGGTTGCACTTATTTTATAATAAGTAGGCAGTAAGGCACTAGAATTGTTAGCCACATAAACGACAGAAAAATCATTTAAACAAAAAGTTAATATTAGACAAAAAAAAGCAAACCCAATAAAAACAAGTTGAGAATATGCTAAAGGTTTAGTAGCAAATAACCAGTTAATATTTTTAGTGGCTCTCTTTAATAAAGGAGTAACTCCTATTAATAAACTAAACAAGGTTGCTAAAATTAATGCTATAAGCCCTATTTCGGCTATCATAAAATATCCTAGTAAATCATCTGTTAATTTGTTTGCTTATGCTTTCTTTGGCTTTATCCATGGCTTGCTTTACTTCCTTAGGCATGTAATAGGAATCATGTTTAGCTAAAACTTCTTTAGCAATAAACACTCCTTGCGTGTTTACATAACCAACAACAACAGATGCTGAGTTTTCAGTAAATAAATCGGGTAAAATACCCTCATAAGCTACTTTTACGCTATTTACGCCATCACTGATAATGAAATTAGTGTTAAGAGAGTCGGTTGATCTTTGGATTGATCCAGGAACAACAATGCCGCCACCTCTAATTTTTTTGTTGAGAGGTATTTGATTATTAGCTATTTGTGTCGGGGTAAAATAGTGATTAACATTATCTTTTAATGCTACTATTGCTAAGGTAATAGCAATACATATTCCTAAAATAAAAAACAAAACAATATATAAGCGTTGTCGATGAAGAACAGTCACAGTGTATCCTAAAATATTACTTTTTAATTTGGTTTTATAGTTTTATTAGAAATAATAGCCGATTTTTGCTGGATTTTATGTTTAACTATAATTGGGCTGATAAAATTCCACAACAGTATAGCCATGGTAACACCATAACTACTCCATACATATTTACCATGATTTCCCATATTTAACATACTTTCTAAACTATCAAAAAACATTTTAACCTTTAAAAGAAAACTTAGTTTGGAATAAAAAGAGAGTTAACCCATTTAGTTTTAGATTCTCTCAATAACAAATTATTACGGACTCTTAACAATAGCACAAAAATAAAAAATAAATAAAATGCTACTATAGATAATAATAACGGATATAACATTTCTGTTGCTATGGTAGATGCACCAGTAATTTTTAAAGTCGCTCCTTGATGTAAGGTATTCCACCAATCTACTGAAAATTTAATTATAGGTATATTAATAGCACCAATTACCGCTAGTATCGCACAGCCTCTATCAGCGTTTTTTCTAGAAGTAGCTGCTTGTCTAAAAGCAATTATGCCTAAATATAAAAATAATAATATTAACATTGATGTTAGTCTTGCATCCCATACCCACCAGGTTCCCCATGTAGGTTTACCCCAGATAGCTCCTGTTACTAAAGCTAAAAGACAAAAAGAGGCTCCTATTGGGGCTAAGGATTCTAAAAATACATCAGTTAGCTTTACTCGCCAAATAAAAAATAAAAAAGCACAAAATGCTAACATGCAATAGATGCTTTCTGCTAAAAAAGCACTAGGGACATGAATAAATATTATTCTGTAGCTGTTTCCTTGAAGATAGTCAGCCGGTGCGTATGCTAAACCCCATACAAAAGCAATAATTATTAATGCTAGGCTTAATATACCTATTGGTTTTATCCAAGGTGTCGTTATGGAGTAAAACCATTTAGGAGATCCTAGCTTATAAAACCAAGAAAAATTCATAAGAAATTATACCAAATGTTTTTAAATCTTCATTAACCAGATAACATTATATATGATATAGCTTTAATTCCACTATAAATTAGTAAAGTTTTATTGAAATAAGTACATTTTTTTATCAAACAGTGCCGTAAAACCTGTTACTCTAAGTGCGGGAAGAAGTAACATTTAATGCATAGTACAAACATAAATAAAAATACTTTAATTGTCGGTGTAAAGTGCCTTTTAATTTTTTTAAATTTAACAGTTATACAGGTGGCAGATGCAAATGCTAATTTTTATCTTCAACATAGCTCAAATTATCTACTCCTAATAATATTTTGTCTTGTAAGTTTCTTGATGAAACATTTGTTTCCAGTCATTTAGCATGTGATCTAATTGTTGACGATGCATTAAATCTTCTTTATTTAGCCTGTTTAGTTCGTTATCAAGAATGCCATTTACCTTTTTAGCAAGATCTTTTTGCCATTTTTGTAAGGAAAAATCAGTGATGTGTTTTTTAAAAACCGATGCGTTTTGAGGTAGCATAAGCTCGATAAAGGCATCTTTAAAAGTTGTCGAATCAGGAAGCTTTAATTCTTTTTTTAGATTTTCTTCATCTTTTTTTATAAACTTCTTCTATGGTAATTGGGATTGTTAATATTTCATCAAAATCAGTATTTTTTTTTGTAACTTCTCAATAACTAAGGGCAATATTTTTCAATAACAAATTATATTAAATATAATGAATACTCTGTATTTCCAGCTGTTTTGTGATTTTTTTATGATTTTAAAATATATTATTTTATTTGATTTTTTTGCTTTTGCCACGAATTATTGAGAAGTTACTATTTCAAAGTGTTTTAACGATGAAGTAGATTTTTTTAATAGCCCCCAGAGGGCAA
>CAKNAD010000116.1 GCA_929200515.1 Candidatus Gorgonimonas leptogorgiae
GTATAATATCATGCCCTATAAAATCTTTTGTTAGCAAAATTACTATTTTACAAGATTTATTACTTGAATCATGTGAAGTTTTAAAAGAAATACATTCTTCTAATATTCAATTAGAGGGGGATATTATAATAAATAGCTGTCAACAATTAATTACAAACATACTTACATTAAATTCTTGGCCAGAATGGATCTGTAGCCCCAAGCCTGATGGTTCTTTAAGATCGATGCAAATTTTAGGCCATTATAAAGAACTTTATGCTCCAACTAGAGTAAACTTGATATCACCAAATATAAAAAATAGAATTAACAAAACTGACATGAGTACAATAGATGCAATTTGGTTTAGTAACGATTTTTTAATTGAAGTTTTTTCATACATGGGAAATTGTCGTAATCAAATAACTTATCCTTATATAAGCGAAGACTTATCTGAAAAAGATAAAAATAATCTAATTAAATTTTTAAAAAACATAAGAAATACCGAAGATTATCTCTCTGGAGATCAAGAAATGCTGGGTAAACAAATAGTTAGAATTTTTACCTTATTTCAAAAAGAAACAGATCCAAACATAACCGAAGCGGCAATAAAAATACTGGAAGTATATAATTCATCTACTGATTATGATGAAATTATATTAGCTTTAGATGATTTAATCATGCTTGTAGAACAAAAAGAAGCTCGAGAAAGTGGAGATGATACTAAAATTATAGCTGCAATTAAACATAATATGATGATAGGTATATCTGATGCAATAGTAAGGGAGCATACTGGAAATAAAACTAAAAATATACTTAAAGCTAGTCTACAAGTAAGAGAGCTATTTAATTTACCAATTGGAATACGATCTACGTATTGTGATTATAGTAATTTTAATTTTTCTCTAGAAGAATATTTAATACTTGTAGCAATTGCTAATGATAAGAAAACAACTGCAGATTTTATAGAGTATGGTAGTATTAATAGGTCACAAATTGAAAAGTATTTATCTTATTATAAACTGCCAGTTGTTCATACAGATACGCAGCCAGAGTGCACTATTAATGAGGAATTTTACGATGAAATGGTTAAATACAAAGGACGGTATTATTCATATGATGTTTTTTTAGAATGGTATAACAAAAGTGGTACGGATCCTTATTCTAGAGAGCCAATTGATATGGCAAAGCTCTATAGAGTCGATTATAAAACCGTTACTACAGATGTAAAAGATAATTATATTGTAGCAACAGAGACAAAAGAATTAACTACCGCAGAATTTGAAGAGTTGCTTGCAAGTGGTGATTTCTCTAATAATGTACATTATGTAGTAAATGGAGATGTAAGTATAAATCACTATTCTTATAAATATTTACCTCAACATGTAACAATTTTAGGTGATTTCACATTAAAAAATGCTTTAGAGCTAAAACATTTGCCATACAATTTTAAAGTTACAGGAAGTGCTACTCTCGAGAACTGTATAAGTTTTAAAATGAGAAATTATAAAGAAGAAGTATTAGATATACAAAAACAATTAACACTAATTAACTGCCCAACATTTACCGAACTGCCTACTAAAATTAGTTTTGATGTTAAGATAATCGAATGCAACAACTTTAAGGAGGTTTTATCTGGTAATTATAAAAACTTTATAATAGAAAGATGTGCAAATTTTTCTAAAATACATCCAAATACAGTTATTGAAAATTTAATGTTAATAGATAATGAAAAATTTATATCTTTTCCTGATGATTTAACAGTAAAAAATCTTAGCGTAATTTCTTGTCCTATAGAAGAATTTACTAGTAAGATTACTGTTTTAGAAAATGTATTATTTGAAGCATGCCATAGTTTACACAACATACAATCATCTAATATCAAAGTAAATGGGAACATTACAATAGAAGACTGTAATATACTAAAGGTATACTCAGAGATTGAACATTTTGCAAAACTTGCAGGATGCGAAGATGAAATAACCTTTCCTTATATAAGCGAAGATTTACCTAAAAGAGATAAAAATAATCTATTAGCTTTTTTAAAAAAAATAAAAGATACCGAAGATTATCAGTATGGAGATAAAGAATTGCTAGGTAAGCAAGTAGTTAAAATTTTATCTTTATTTCAAAAAGGAACAGATCCAACCATAACCAAAATGGCAACAGAAATAGTGGAAGAGAGTGTATCTACTTGTGTTGATAGAACCATACTAGCTTTAGATGATTTGCTTATGCTCGTACTACAAAAAGAAGCTCAAGAAAGCGGAAACATGGAAGAAATTAGAGCGGCAACGAAACATAGTATGATCATAGGCTTATCTGATTCTATTGCAATGCAATATTCTGGATTGCAAATTGAAAATGTACTTAAAGCTCGTCTACTAATAAGAACTCTTTTTAAACTTCCAGCATTAGTACAGTCTATGGCATATGGGTCTCAGGCTAGCTTTAATACTTTTTCTAAGAAAAATATGCGGGAAATAAAAGCAGGCTCTACTGATGAAAAGGTTACAAAGTTTATTGAATCTGGAAAATCAAGTTGGGATGAATTTCAAAAAACTAATATATTTTTACCAAATTTTGAAGAACTACCTGTTGAAGATCTATATGCAGAGGAAATGCCTGAATGTTGCCTTACCAATATGGTTTATGATGAAATGGTTGAATATAAAGGTGGTTATTACGGATATGAAGCTTTATTACAAGCTTATAGAAACAAACAAAGCATTACCAATGATTTAGAACTAATTGATCCTAAACATATTCATAAAGTAGTACTAAAAAAAGATGCTAACACATAAAATTTGGCTCTTTTGATTTTCTCACAACTATCAAATTATATGTATCTTAGACTGCTATACTTTAAATATATAGATTTTATATTCTTTTAAAGGTATGTTTATGGATAATAAAGTAGAAAGCCCAAAAAAATCAACTAGCCAACAGCCACCGTCACTAAGACCTGAAGATAACTTACCTCCTGAACAACCCACTAAAATAAGTTGGTTTAGATGGTTTGTACAAAAAATTATAGCTGGTGTTAAATGGATTAAAGACTTAATTACATTTAATCATGGTACAAAAATAGCTACGAGAGAAATAGCTGAGAGTTATATTGAATCAATAGAAAAAAAAGAATTAAGCAACATAGAATTTGAAAAAATGGTTAAACAAGGCACATTTTCTGATGAGGTTTTTTATACTGTAAATGGAAATGTAACTTTAAAAAACATCAAAAAATTACCTCAGCATGTCAAAATTTTGGGTGATTGCATAATAAAAAGTTCTTCAGAATTAAAAAAATTATCGTATGATTTTATCGTTGCAGGTAATGTTGATTTATCTAAATGTTCAAGTCTTGAAATTAACACTGATGATAACCTAGGAACGTTTGATATACAAGGTAGCCTAGTAGTTAACAACTGTAATAGCTTTAATTTTATTAATTCTGAAAAAAAAGTATCGGGGATACAAGGATCGATAACAATAAATAGTTGTGATTCATTTTCATATTTGCCATCTGGAATTAACAATGATGTTAATATCATCAATTGCAAAAGATTTGAAGAGCTTTTAGCTGGAAATTATAACAACCTTGAAATTAAAGATTGTAAAAACTTTTCTAAAATACATCCAAATATAGTTGCTGAAAATTTAATATTAAATAACAATAAAAAATTTACTTCTTTTGCAGACAATTTAATAGTAAAAAATCTTAGTATAACATCATGCCCTATAAAATCTTTTACTAACAAAATCACTATTTCACAAGATTTATTAATTGAATCATGCGATAGTTTAGAAAAGATACAATCATCTAATGTTAAGGTAAATAGGCATGCTATAATAAAAAAATGTAAAAAACTAAAGCTATACTCAGAGATTGAACATTTTGCAAGACTCGCAAGATACCAAGATAAAAACAACTTTCCTTTTTTTCCTTATATAGACGAAGATTTACCTGAACGAGATAAAAAGCATCTATTAGCTTTTTTAAAAAAAATAAAATCAACCCAAGATTATAAGCGTGGAAATCAAGAGTTTCTAGGTAAGCAAGTAATTAAAATTTTATCTTTATTTCAAAAAGAAACAAATCCTAGCATAAGAGCAGCGGCATTGGAAATAGTGGAAGAGAGTGTATCTACTTGTGTTGATAGAACCATACTAGCCTTAGATGATTTGCTTATACTTGCACTACAACAAGAAGCTCAAAAAAGTGGAGATCCTGAAAAAATGAGAGCTATAGCGAAACATAGTATTATAATAGGCTTATCTGATTCTATAGCAAGGGAATATCCTGGCTTGCAAATTGAAAATGTACTTAAAGCTCGCATAATAATAAGAAAGAAGTTTGGTATTTCACCATTAGCACAGAGTATGGCTTTTGGGCCTCAGGCTGACTTTAAAAATTTTTATAATCGCGAGATAAATGAAATAAGAGGAATATCTAATAATCCAGCAAATATTACAAAATTTATTGAATCTGGAAAATCAAGTTGGGATGAATTTCAAAAAACTAATATAGTTTTACCAAAGTTTGCAGAGCTACCTATTGAACCTATAGATAAAAAAGAAATGCCTGAATGTTGCATTACCAATACGGTTTATGATGAAATGGTTGAATATAGAGGTGGGTATTACGGATATGAAACTTTATTAACAATTTATAGAAACAAACAAAAAATTACTGATAAGTCAGAACTAGTTGATCCTAGTGATATCCGTAGAGTAGTACTAAAAAAAGATGACAACACCTAAAAACTTTAAACTTCACCATACTGCAACTTCAACACACATCTGTAGATTTAACTGTAGTAGTTTAAACTTAACCTGACATTTCTACTTGAAATTATATAAGTAACCTTGTAAATATAGAAGTTGGATATAGGACTCACTCATCGACAAAACCTGTATCTTCAATATACTCGTTAAATAAATTAAATTCTTTGGATTTTGTGTTTTGTGTTTGGTGGGCACTACCAAAAACACCCCACTTAGCTCAAATATAAACTTATAGACTTTTAATTTTTAAGGTTGCTATCAGCTCAGGTTTGAGCTACTACAAATAATAATAAAAATTTACTTCTTTTGCAGGCAATTTAATAGTAAAACAATATCATCTCCAGGTGTATGAATTTCTACACCTAGATCTTTACTTATGGTATTTTCACTACTTTGCGATTCTGTAGTTAAATCATGTTGACTAGATCCTTGGTATAAAGTATTGCTAACATAGCTTATAATAACAACATCCTTATTGTATGCACTTATTTAGTTTTGATGCAAACAGTAACTAATTTTATAAAAATAAATTTTACTAAACAATATTTTAAATGATAAGTTTTCTGTAAAGTAATGATCTAATTGCACCATTAATATATTAAAATAACAATAGTAATTCATGCTTATTTATACTTGAAATAATAACAAAAACATGATATCATGCATAAATAATAAATTAGCATTTAATATCTGATTCAAATACTAAGTATAAGTATATATTTAATTAACAAGGAGGTTTGAATATGAATAAAATCCCAGCCAGTACACTACTAAAAGACCCTCTTTACCGTAAAGCTGTGAAAACTAACCAACCTAGCGTGCTAAGTAATATAGCTAATAATACTAAGCGCTTTTTTAGATTTACTGTTGATATAATAGAAAGAGCAGTAAGGCGTATTTTAGGTAAAGATACTACAGGTCCATCTAGCATTCAAAAAGCAATATCAATAAGAACAATAAGTGCAAAAGATATGCTTAATAATGCATCATTACCACTGAATGGCAATAAAAACCTGAGGGCGCATCGAGCTAATTTAGATGACATGTTAGAAATATACCCAGATGCAACAGCAGTTGCTCTTTATAGTCCAGACAATAATCATCTTGAAAGCACCAGTATATCCTATAACAAACTATCGAAAGATAAACAAGATAGATGCACTTTTTGCCATATACCCTCTGCATTGAAATCTACTCCTGAACTCACAACTTCTAACATAGTTGATTGTATGATGTCTGATATAGAAGCGAGGAATAAAGAACTTTTCGAAAACGAAGAGATAAAAATTATTATTGAAGAACCACTTTTTATGGTTTCCAAACAAAATAATTCATTTACAAATAAAGACTGTATAAAAAAATATATTACAGCTTGTGAAGCATGGCAGTTGCACTTACAAAAAAAATATAACAAAAAAGTTACTATATTGTCATTTAGAGCACCAGAAGATATAAATAACGAAAATTATGCGCAATTTACTCAAGATAGTAACAATGCTTATGATAACGCCAATGCAGAATTAGCTCGCATTAATAAAAAAGATAAGCTAATTACGCTAATTAGCTATATTTATAATAATATACAGAGAGATGAGTCTTTATTAGATACTACAAACTATGATAATACCTTAGTGCTTAACTTCACAGCAACTGATGACAATCTAAAAGATAATAACAGCAAGAACTCTCCTAGCTTAGGTGATAATAAAGATAGTATCCATCCGCATATACAAAATTCTCAAAATTAGCAAAAAAATATGGTTCTGCTAATATACTCTTATATAGCATAAACTCGCAATAATCTTATATACACGTAGCAGATGAAAATGCTAGGTTTCAGGGCTAAGTAAAATGGTTTAATTTAAGGTAGAATTTCCAATTGCCATGTGTATAATCATCAATAAATAAATTTAACTTACATGGAAGTTAAAATATGCCCGATAGATATAACTCATTATCAACTAACTACCGAGCTAATCTACCAGCAAGCATATATTACTGTAGAGCATATAAAACAATGGATGCTAACCGTCCTGGAGTGCTAAGCAACATAGCTAATGCGAGTAAACGCTTTTTTAGATTTACTGTTGATATAATAGAAAGAGCAGTAAGGCGTATTTTAGGTAAAGATACTACAGGTCCATCTAGCATTCAAAAAGCAATATCAATAAGAACAATAACTGCAAAAGATATGCTTCATAATGCATCTTTACCACTTGGTGGCAATCAAAACGTGAGAGCCCATCGAGCTCATTTAGAGGATATGCTAGACATATACCAAGATGCAACAGTAGCTGCCTTTTATAGTCTAGACGATAATCTCCCTACAAGCACTAGTTATTCCTATGACAAACTATCACCAGATAACAAAAATAAATGTGTTCTTTGGGATATACTTCCTACGTTTAAAACTTCGACATTAACACGTTATAATCGGATATCTCATGTAGTAGATAGTATGATTTCAGATATATCAAATAAAAAACAAAAGGAGTTTCGCAACAACAAAGAAATAAAAATTATTGTTGAAGCACCGCCTTTTATAGTTCATGAATCACAGAGCTTGTATACAAATAAAGATTACGCTAAAGAATATATTACAGCTTGTGAAGCATGGCAGTTATACCTACAAATACAATATAATAAAAAAGTTACTATATTGCCATTTAGACCACCAGAAAATATAAACAACGAAAACCATGCGCAATGTACTAAAGACAATAACAATGCTTATGATAGTGCTAATGCAGAATTAGCTAAAATCAATAAAATAGATAGAGTGCGCATGCTATTGCAATATATTGAGGATCATATAGCTAATAACCAAAAAGATCAGCTAAATACTTATTATGACTTCGATAACCAATACGCTAGTAACTCTACGTTGCAAAGCCTTACAACATCTTATAATAACCTAAGTGCTATTAGTTATGAGGAAGATGATATCGATCAAAAGCATACATCATTATCTACAACTGACTTTTATGATCCGACCATACAAGATACTAAAAAGGTATTAGAAAAATATCACACTCAAAGCAAAGGTAGTCTAAATGAATTTTTATGCGATATAAAAGGTTATTTCGTAAGGGATAACATACGTAATAATTTATCTGCTCCAACAAGTAATTTTAGCGACCTAAAAATAAATTTTATTAAAGTGAATCCTATATTTCACAACAAAATAGACAATACCAACATTTATAAAAATCTAACCGTACGTTGTTATAATGATAAAGATAGAGAACAACAAAAAAGCAAAGTTGAGATTACCCTATCAGATATAGATAAATATAAAGATCCTGAACATCAAGGCTATTTTTTTCTAAATCTCATAGAAGAAAACCCCTTAACCTTAGTTCAACCGAAAACCAAGAATATAGAATACAACTGGAGTCTATATTTAAATGATTTTCAAGATATCGCTGAATTTTCTAAAGAGAACCATGTGGACGCTGGAGAGGCAACGTTGATGTATCTTAAAGTTGCAGGAAAAAACATTTTTAATAAAACAGAACTAGATAATTATATAGACGGAATAAAAGATGTTTTACGAGAAGATATAAAGGAGTATTTACAGGTAGATACTACTAATAAAGATCCTGCTATAAAGTTTTCTGCTTGTACTATTGACTTAGTGGTAGATTTAATTTTTCCGCAAGATTTTTTAGATGCTATTGAAAATTCTAAAAACCCTACTATATCATCATTAGTAAAAAAATATGGTGCTGCTAATGTACTATTAAATAGTTTGAAAGCCTCACAAGATTATCTTTTTATTAAATAAACAAATATACAGGTAGCAGATGGAACAGCTGTTGCCCTTTTTGATGTATAAAAATATACAGAGAAAAACTACATTCTAAAACTATTATAGAAGAACTGTTAGAACTAAATTTAAATTTATTAGTCTGTATGCAGGTGCAGATGAAAACGTGCATTTCCAACTGCCATGTGTATATAGATTTATAAGGTTTTTTTAATAATTAAATAACAGCGAGAATTTTTATGCAACCAA
>CAKNAD010000117.1 GCA_929200515.1 Candidatus Gorgonimonas leptogorgiae
CTTATAGGTTTAATCTGCCACTTATAATCTCTTGCTAAAAATCTGCATTTTCACCTGCTAACTGTATAAATAACCGGATTTTAAAAATGGACAATAATAAATTATCAGAAATTACTAATAGTCAATATCTACCAGCAAATAACAGTGGTAATAATACGGTAAAAGATAAAAAATATATTATCGATTCTAAACAACAAGGTAATAACGATAGCAAAAAGTTAGAAAATCATGAAATAAAAATTTCACAATTAAAACAAGAACAGCTTAATAGTATAATTTCAAAATTAATTAAAAATTGCCAATTAGCTAAATTAACACCCCCTAAACAAGTAACAGTTGAAGATATAAATAAAGATCATTATTGGTATAGTAATGATTTTGATAATATCGGTGGTAGCGCTTCAAAATTACAATATACAGATTATTTAACACATCTTGCTACAGCAAAAACTTCAACTAATAATAATTTAAAAGTTGCTTTTCTTGTTGGTGAAAGCTCTATTCTTTCAAGCGTTCCCGAACTAGCACAAAATTGTGATTTGATAATAATAGTTGATTTTGATATTTTATTACTAAAACATATAGATTTAATGATAGATTCTTTTGCAAGCTGTAGTAGTGAAGCAGATGAAGATGAATATTTTAAAAATTTGCATCAAACTACAACTGATGTAATGTCAATACCAGATAGAATAAATGTGACTACAAATGACTTACAAAGAACACATAAAAATGCTAAAGAAGGACTAAAAGAATTTTATGCGTTTTCTTCTGAGGAAAGATTTCAACAAGTAAAACATGCTTTATCAACTACTCCAGTAGTAACCATTAAAATGGATTTGTTTGATCAAGAAAGCATGAAGTCTTTAGCAGATATATTAAAACAAGAAAAGGCTGAAATAACCGCAGTAAATTTAACTAATGCGTTAGAATATACAGAACCTTTTTTTAATAGTTTTGATTACCAAGGAAATCAATCTATAAATTCGATTCATGCCAATATAAAAAATTTACCTATTAATGAAAATGCTACCTGTTTTTCTTCAAATTTATTAGTTCATAATAGAAAATCTACGGTAAGTACACCAGATCAGCTTTGGCAAAATACTGACAACTCAATTTATCAACGAATAATTGAGTTGCATCCAAATAAGTCATGGTTAGAAATATTTGAAAATGCCTGCATAGAATATGCCAAAGAAACTGATATAAATTCTAACTATGATAAATTAATTTATACATTATTAATGTTAAAAAACAAAGAAAATATAAATGAGTTGCAATTAAACCATGATGAAATTTTAACTATAGTAGCAAATAAACTACCTGAAAATAAGCAAGGCCATGTTTTATCCTGGATTAATAGTGTTTTTACAACTGCTGCAGATTAATTTTTGATGCTGAAAATCTACAATTGAAAATAATCAGCTAAGAGTTTTACTAACTCTTTTAGCTTTTTAATTTGGTTATTAGCTAATTGCTTTAATGCGGCGTATCTAATTTCATTATGCTTAGGAATAGTCATAGTTTATACGTCTTCTAAAGTTAATACAGGTTGTACTCATATAATGATATTAATAACATAAACCCACTAAACCATCAATTAAATCACTCATTTTAAAATGCAATAAACATTATTTTAGTTAGTTTTTTTATTTAATCTATATAATCTATATTAAGGTTAGAAAGAAAATCTTAGCGTACCGAACATAGAATCAGCGAGTCTGAAGTTTAGGCTCAAACTGTAAATAAGAACAAAATAGCTAAAAAAGACTATTTTTTTTGTTTTTTTAAGATTTTTTTGTAAAAAAAAACACTTCTAAGAAAAATAATGAAATATATCGCTATTTTTCAGAGATTCCTTAGCTATAGACATTTGACACAAATAATGATATAATACGCTCTATCGTGTTGCCCGTTAATACATAGGCACTTTAAATAGTTACTTCTATCATATGATAACTAGCAATAGTTATTAGCAATAGAATCCCTTAATGTCTAAATCATAGCGAGAAGCGCTATACAAATATAAATATAAATATATAAATGCAACTTAATATTTTTAAAGGAGTTAAAATATGTTTTTTTCTGCATGTCATAATTTATTAAATTTTTTTGGGTATCACAAAAATAATACTCAAGAAACTCAAGAAACTCAAGCACTAGTAAATAACTATATTCAAAATACCGAAAAAACACCACACAAAAAAAATATACAAGATTATACAATAAGCATAAAAGAAGAAGATGCCATAACAAATATTGACAGCGAATCCGAAAAAAACATCAATGAAAGTGCAGTAGAAGATGCTTATAACAAAATGTTTAACAGTGGTTTCTTTGATAAAATTAAACAAATACAAAATAAAAGTATGACAGCTATAGAAAAAAGAGATTTTTTATCCAAGTTATTTATAAATGACATAGAAACGGAGTTAGGTAAATTAAATAAAGAAGAACTTCAGATAATAGAAACAATGAAAGCTCTACCAAACTTCAAGTTTCAACATCAGTCTAATCACCAACTTGTAAATAATAATATATTAAAAATCTGTTCTAGGGATACAATCCAAATAATGGATACAGAAAGAAAAATATTTTTACATGGCTTTGGCAAAGATTATGAAATAAAAAACACTGATTTTGTATATTTCAGTGTTGATTTTTCTGGTTCTAGCATCAAAACTCCCCCTACAATAGTAACTCATGGCCATATTTTTTATGGTGAAAATAGCTATGTAATACCAGAAAATATAATTGGTAAAAATGGATATTTTACATTAGTAGATCAAAGCACTTCTTTTACTTACTTATATAGTAAAACTAATCTTATTTTATATAAAAATGGCTTAGAAAATTTACCTAATCTATTTAACACAGTATCCAACACAATAGAATCATCTAAATATAAATTAACACCTATGTTTTCTCTAGAAGATATAAGATTAGGAATGGCTTTATATATAATAAAGAGTATTCGGCAAGTAGATAAAGCAATTGCTAGTAGAGCATATAAAGAAAAAAGAAATACTTTGCTTAATGAACGTGCTAAATTTATGGAATATCTTTTAGAAGGAAAAGAAATGCAAAATCAATTGTTAAATGCAATACTTCATCTAGAATATCATGCTCCAGCAACGGTAGAACTAAATCCTGAGGAATATGCACAGCATAAGGTGAGTGAACTTTGTTATGATGCATAGTAACTTCAAGTCATGTAAGTGATATACTTTTTTGATTCTACCACTATGGCGATAATAAAAGTTTCTTATCGTTTTTGCAATATATACACGTGGCAGTTGGAAATGCGAGCTTTCAGCGAATTATTATAAGTTTTTAGCCAAGCCAGTTAGTGTCGGCTAAATCAAGAAATACTAACTTAGGATAAAAGCTTAGAAGCCTTGCCCTCTAGGGGCTATTAAAAAGATTTACTTTATCGTTAAAACACTTTGAAATGCACTTGCATTCCTGTAGCGTTTTGCCTTGAATTAGATCTTTTTCTTTAGGCCTGAAACCTAGCATTTCCATATGCCATGTGTATAAAGCATTGTTGTCAGGTTATTTTAGTAGGAAGGGTTTACAAATTCGTGTTATGTGTTATAATATAAAATATTAAAAACATGACAGATAAATTTGATTTCAATAAAATAATTAATTGAAGTTACATTTATACAGGTGGCGGTTGCAAATGCGAGTTTTCAGCGAATTATTATCAGTTTTGAGCTAAGGCAGTGTTTCGCAGGTTATACAGCTTTTATCTGAAGATACGTATTTTATTTAGCCCCGAAACCTAATATTTCTAATAGCCAAGTGTATATTTAAAGATCTAAACTTATTCCACAAAATTTAGAATAGTCTCTAAAAGTTATACAATTATAACAATAAATTTAATACATAATTTACTGTTAACTTCCATTATCAATAAGGATTTTATAATGAGCGTACCAATAAAAAATGTAGAAATTTCAGCATCAGCGTCAGGTCGGTTATTCTTAAATGACCCACAAAAAACACAGGGGACATTAACACGATATACTGTAAATAAAGAGCAAGACCAACTGTTAGACAATTTTATACCATCCCAAGAGCAACAACTCCAGCAAGAATCTAAAGAACTAATAGATAGCATAAATTCATATATAAAAAATAGTAATGATTTTTTTTGTAAGTTAAAGACAGTAAAAACTAATAATAAAAAAGTACAAAAGGATAATATACAACAAATCAGCTCTGAGAAATCAGAAAGAAATATAAAGTCTAGTCGGTTAGGACAACATTCAACTTATTCTTTTGATGTATCTAACGTATCTAATACACCTTCTTTGACTTTACCTAAGGTGACTGATATATCTGAGCATACTGAAAGTATTTATCCTACATCTATGCTAATAGATATTGAGTTCTATTTATATTGTAATGATCCTGAAAACTATAATTGTAAAAAAATCAGACAAAATAGTAGCGAGGCAATAGATTATATTGTTACAATTCTTGATAATGCTTATTTTTATGCTGATATATCAAGTGATTTTTTACATGAGAGCATGAGTAAAATAAATATAACAGAACTACTTTACCAAGCGTTTAATAAAAAGATAATATCAGCAGCCTTGTTAAAAAATATTCATCAAAAAGTATTAAAAACCTGTAAATTACTCGTGCCTTAAGTTGTAGTAGCTCCAACCTAACCTAATAATAGTAACCTTAAAAAATTAGAGAGGGTGTTGCAAATTACGTATCATGAGTAAGTTTAGATATTTAAATAATCATCTAAACGATCTTCAAAATGGATTGCTAATTATGACAATGCAATGCCCCAATTTTGAATTTTAGATATATACACGTGGTAGATGGAAATGCCACGTGTATATACGTCTTCTAACGTTAATACAGGTTATACTAATATAATGATATTAATAACATAACCCACTAAATCATCAATTAAACTACTAATTTTAAAATGCAATAAACATCATTATAGCTAGTTTATCTAAATTAAAATATTTAGGAAGCATATAAAACATTGATTAAAATACTATGGTATTGTATTATTTTTTTAGTTAAAATTAATTATATTTTTAACTAAAAAATTATTATAAATAGTGCTTTTCAAAAAAGTATTTAACATTAAATTAACAAAAAAGAACAACAATGAAATCTTTATTCATATTACCACTTTTAATTATCAATTCATTATCTAGCCCTGTTGACGATCATAGTAATCCACTATCTATGAGAGATGAAAGTCAAATAACCCCTAAAGCATGTTTTGTAGATACAAGCCAATACAAAATATTAAAACCTAGTGTTATAGGAAAGAAATTTATACAGATGCTACTATATACTCAAGTTGAATTAATGTCTGCTGGTTTAAATGTAAAGTCTTTGAAAGATTTGTATGACATTGACCCGAGTAAATTAGCTATGGCACTGAAAAATTCTAGATACTTGCATATAGAATATGACACCAGTAAATTATGCGGTCTTAAGGTATCTAAAAATACAATATCTGAAAATTTTATAGTTGAATATAATTTATTTTCTAAAAATGAATGTGCTACTAATGCAGGTAATAATATAATTTGTAATAACTCCGAAAATAATAAATGCGATATGGCTATTAAATGTTGTAATCCTAATACTACGTGCACAGAATCGAATGCATTTTTATTGAAATCAATAGCAACGATGGGTTCGCAACCTATAAAAAATAACAATGGCGATATATGTACTCGCAATCAAAATATAGGGGTGTCGTGTTTTACTTTAGATTCAATAACTGAAAAAGAAAAAAAACAACATAACAGCCAGATGCAATCTGCAGGGCAATTAAACTTTTTATTACGCATGTTATATATAGTCATGATACCATATGCATTAGCAAAATAATAAAGCTTATGGGTATGTACATTTTATAATTAGCAATTATAAAGTTTTTCTTAATTTTTATCATGTCGCAATAAGATTACTAGGTAGCTAGTTAAATTTGCATCTTTACTACAAGCTAGTTTTGTTATTGCTTTAATACGGCAGATCTAATTTCATCTGCCATGTGTATAATTACGACAAGCTTTCTATAGGTAATATTTTTTCTAAAATATTATGTGGATAATTCTTTTTAAGATACCATAGCATATTTCCAGCTAAAGCATTTGTACAGGTATATGCTTCGTCTATACCTAAAAGTTTGTTTTGCCATGATGTAACAGAATTATCGCTTGCATCTGCGATAATACAATTTTTATCTAAGTCATAAGCCTTTTGTAACAAAGCAGAAGCATATATTCTTAAAGACACCGGAGATGTAGATTCTGTGCCAAATTTTTTAGCAGAGGAATAATACACAAATAAGTACGCAATACATACTAAATATTTAGCTACTTGATCATTAGGAGCGTTTATTATATCGTAAGCAGATTTAATATCAGTTAAATGTTTAGCGGTAATAGTAAATAACTTATTATCTTCTGTATTTTTATGTTCTTCAATGAATTCATTAAATTTTGTAGCTAAATAATCTTCATGTTTTTTTATAGATAAATCTAATTTTTCTTCGGTATTTTCAAGAAAATATTTTTTATAGTCGCCTAAATCTAACATTTCAATAAAACTTTTTAATAGAAGTTTAGATTGACATTTTTTATATTTTGGATAAAACATGGGAAAGTAATTGATAAATATATTTGCTAAACCATACTTGTTAATAGCTATATTTTCATATGTTAGTTGACTATCTTGTTTCTTTTCAAACAGAAAAAAAGCATCCCATTTAGTGTTTATATCATGATTATCTTGAAATAAAATACTATTTAAATAAGAAATACTAACAAGCATAGCTAAATTGTTTTTTATAAATAAAACTTCATAGTCTTCTATTGAGCTCCAAGTTGCCTTACCACCCTCACTAAAGAGTACTTGAAAATCATCACATTTTACTAATTCTTTTAAGTTTTCTAAATTTAAATAGTTATCGTATAGTTTTTTAGCTTTATCTGCTATAGTTTTATGTGTTGTGGTTTTTATAACAAATTTATCAATCAGAAAAACCACAAAAAAAACAAAAAATATATTATTCTCTTTTACGTAAAATTTATATTTTTGCTCAGGAGATATTCTATCTAGGGCAGTTAAAAAAATATCTAGAAGGTTGTAGTCATTAGAAACTTTTAAAATAGGCCACATAGTTGGAGTTAACTTGCAAATAAATGTATCTATTACCTGTTGCTCATATTCCGAAAAATCACCGTATAGTAATATATTATAAAATGCAGTTCCCTTTTTAAATTTATCTATTATGCTTTTTTTACTAGGTCTTCCTAATGTATCCGTTTTTAAGTTTTGTAAAATTGTACATAAAAATAATACATGTTGCTTGATTTGCTCTTTGTCTGTTAATTGATTTATATAAGATAATAAACTGTTATTTCCACTAAGTAAAACATCTAAATCTTCCGCTGAAGGCTGAAATTGGGCTAATTCAGAGGGATCTAATTTTTTAAATAACTCAAAACAAATATCAGGAGGTATCATAGCAGAAGATAAAACATCTGTTAATAAAATATTTTTTGCAATTTCTTCATTAGCATCTATACTCTTATATAATAATCGAAAACAACTAGGGTCATATACTGCTATAGCAACTAATAAGTTATTTGAATACTCAGCATAAAACTCCACATTAATTAAACTTTCATGACATAAACTTGCGTCTAAATTTATATTTTTACTAAAAGACAAGTTTTCTAGAGTATATTTAAATGAATCTATATATTGATTCTCTAATAGCAAAAATAAAATATCATTATTATTAAATAACATGCTAAAATTTCTATTAGCAGATAAAGAATCTTCTAAAGAAATATTTTGATTAACTATACTAAAATTAATTAGTTTTAATAATAATGTTATAAATATATCTCGTAAATGACGAGTAACATAAGCTAATTTATCATTTAATAGCATATAATTATGAAAAATATTTTCGATTACATCTAACTCATTTAGCTTTTTATTTTTTATAACTTCTATTATACTTGTAGATAATTTTTCAATATCAGCTTGTAAATATGGAACTATTAAATCATTAGTTATTTTTATTGATAGTTGATTACTAATAAATAACTGACAACCATTTTCACTTGATTCTATATTAAATAATTTTTTATATTCAGGTTTAGCTAAACTATGTAATTCAAGAAATAAATCAACCTTTTCAAAATCATCTATGTGGTTATCATTTATTAATTTATTATAAATATTTTGTGCTATTGTTAATTTGTCTGCTATGAAAAGATCATCTAATTGCTTATTATTTATAGCTGTAGCTCTTTGATCCAAGCTTATGTTGTTAGCGATTGTATCTTGAGTATTAGATAAGTAAGATTCGATACCATTAGTACCACCTGTTAACATGACGTCATCTATCCAATCTGTATTTGTTACTATACTATTAAATTTCATCGCAAATATAATCCTTTTTGTTAAGTAAAGTATATTAATATCTGCAATTTTTAATAATTTTTTAAAAATGGAATAACTCATATACAGAAAATTAAGCATTTGCATAGTAAACATAATGTTTGATGCTTAATATATGAATTTATTATAAGAATTTTTAGGCTTTAATTACCAATTAGTGCCGTAAAGCCTCGCCCTTTAGGGCGGGGATATAAGGCATAAA
>CAKNAD010000118.1:0-3518 GCA_929200515.1 Candidatus Gorgonimonas leptogorgiae
TTATCAAAACCTTCATCTTCGTCAGCAATACTCTCATCATCACTAGGATTTTCATCATCAAAACCTTCATCTTCGTCAGCAATACTCTCATCATCACTAGGATTTTCATTATCAAAACCTTCATCTTCGTCAACAATACTCTCATCATCACTAGGATTTTCATTATCAAAACCTTCATCTTCGTCAGCAATACTCTCATCATCACTAGGATTTTCATGAGAAAAATCTTCATCTTCACTAGCAATATGCTGATTATCATTAATAGAAGGTGGGGCACTATTTATAGCTGAATTATTTTCTATTGTGTTTTTACCAAGTTCCTCCTTATCAATACTATAGATGTTTGCTATTAATAACATGTGTATCAATAATACTTGAAATAATGGTTTAAGTATATTTATAATTTTGCAAATAATAAACTGGCAATAACTAAAATAATTCATAATATTATATGCGTACCTCATAAAAGATTTAAATAAAGCCTGCAAACAATTTTGTAACTAATTTTAATTGGTAAAATAAGATATAATTATTATTAGAAGGTAAACCTAAATTTATTAAAGAAATATTTCAGTTTTTTGTGTTTATTTAAAATATAAAATGTTACTTTTAAAGGTAGCCAACCATGTTATCATTTGTCAAGAAAAAACTACTTTTAAGGTAATTATACACATAATTATGTGTAAAAACTTTCTTAAAAACATACACTTTATTAAGAAGAGTAAAGCGAATTAGCTATAACAATATTAACAGGTTGTTAATGTAGCAGTGATATATTTTGTGTTCACTTCGATGATTATTATTTTATATTTCCCTTAAGTTCCAGAATATAACTATACAGATAAAATTTGAGCTACGGCTTTTTAGGAACTCGCATTTCATAATAAGCCTGCTCTTTTAATTTATTAAAACCTCTAGCACGTTGTTCACTAATTACGGTTATCCCCCTTGTTTTCAGAGTTGCTTTTGCTGCACTTGATTTTAGAGTGTCCTGTGTTAGTGTCCCTAAGCTCATTTGTATACCTTCTGCTGTTAATCGATTAACTTCTAGCTCAATAGCATTTTGTGTTGCTTCACTAAGTAAACTATAATCATGTTCAATTTGCATTTTTTCTAAAAGGCTCATACTGTTAGGCACTATTACTTGGCTTAAATCGTTCCAAGTAGAATGAATACCATGACTTATTCCGTTGATGGTATCTGCTTTACATAGATTATGCTGGGGATCGATACAAGTATTAATTCCGGCTAACTGGGATATTTTTCTGCGAACATTGTTATCTATAGTCTCGTTTAGTTGACTAACAGGTTTATCTGTATGTTCAAAAGCAAATTTTATTCGCTGATTATCTATAGCTAAATTATATCTGCTATCATAAGAGCCCTTTGTTCGTAAATCTTGCTCCTTACTATGATAACCACCAGCAACTTCCGCTAAATCTACGGCTCCATGCATAGCTGCTTCAAGATGGCATTGGAATAATGTTTTGTCGCTATTACTAGATGAAAATTTTATTTGTTCCTGTTGTGGTAAATTAAGCAAGCTAGTATTAAAATAACTATTAGTTGCTGTTTGACTATTAAATTTTGGAAAATCATCATTAACAATAGAACAACGAATAAAATCCATACGGTCAGCAAAACGTATTACCTTTGTGTATATCCGTATACGTGCATCCTGATGTTGTTGTTCAATTTTATGTCTATCATCTTCTTTAGCTTCTAAGGCCAAAGCTACTTTTGACAATAATGCAAATGAGAATTTTCCTTGTAAATCTCTTTTAAAATAATAAGCTGATTTTTGTTCTTCTTCTTCTTTACCGACATCTTCGGCTGCCGCATCATGGTATATCACCGCTAATTGTAATAAAACTTTTTCTTCATAGGTAAAAACTGCTAAATTAAATTTTTCTAATAGTTCTATATACCAAGTTGCATTATTACAAGCTCGTAATACATGACTACTAGAGTGTATTGGCTTCCATATTTGAACTTCTGGAGGATTATTTCTGTTAATTATGGTTTCACGTATCTGATTAATTCCTGGACGACGGTAATAATGATCTAATATAGCAGTTATAATTTCATCATTCGAATTAATTTCTTGCTGGAAAGTTAACTTATTGCTAAAAATACCTAATAGGACATCTTCTATTATTTGGTTATTGTCAGTGCTATTTTTATTAGTAGCAGTCTTATTAGATTTTGCTAATAATCTATCTTTAATAGGCTGTATTTGTTGCTGTGCTTGTTGTACTTGTTCTGGCCAGCTATTATAAATTGAGTTTTGTTCACGGCTCTCCCATAAAGCAATATATTCATCTAATATTACATCAACTGATTTATTGTCATGCAATATAGCATTAATATCAACAATGCCTTGTTTAATCTCAATAATCTCTTTTGGAGTTATACCATAATGAAATAATATCATAAAAAATCTAGTATATTTTTTTTCTGAGTAACCATTACATCCTGGTACACAGTTTATTGTAAGAAAGTTTATGCGAGATATTACCAAATTTTTTAAATCTTCAATAGACTGCTTACGTAATATTTCATCTAATAAAGCAAGAAAATTTTGCTTATATTTATCGACATGAAATAACATGTATATAATATCGTATTGCTCTATATTTGCTTTTGATGATACGTTATCTAATACACTATAAGCAGCAATAAATAAATTAAAAAAACGCTCTAGGTATCGATGATAACCATCACCTATAAAATAATTAATGTTATCAAATAAAAAGTCTCCATTATTGACCAATAAATACTCGAGCATTTCTACGAAGTGTGGCTCTTTTCGGTGAATATTACCTTGTTCAATATAGGTTGTATATAATTTATCTGCAAAAGGCTTGCCTACACTAGAATGTATATTTGCTCCTTGTTTTATAAGATCTTCTAAATCTTTCACTTCATAGTCTTCATACTTGTTAATCAACTTGTCTAATTTATTATTTAAGATTACTTGCTCTTGTAAATTTTTTAAATTACTTTCATCAAAATAAGTTAAATTTTCATTAGATAATATTTTTATTTTTGAACTTAAAGGTATCACCGCTGCGAGTATATTTCTAAAATTACTATTAAAAACAGCTTCACAATATTTAATTATATTTTCATTTCTTTGTAAAATAGCAAGATTAACATCTTCTTCAAAAATTATACTTAGTGATCCTTTTCTTTCCGAAAAAATACCAATTGCTAATTTTTCTTTAATACCTAATTTTTGTTCTAATTGTCGTATTTTGCTAAAAAGATCCATTATATATTCAGAATTATTTTCAGATATGCAATAAAGCTTTATGTTTTTCCTTGTATAATTAGATATAACTTCTTCTGTATGAGGTAATGTATAATCTATTTCTATTTTTTGTTTAAATTTAGGCAGACTAAAAGACCCATCTGCTTTTAAATGACCCGATGTTGATATTTGATAAACTTCCCATCTGCGATTTGCAAGTTCGTATTGTTTCTCTAGTAGATATTTACTATTTGGAAGATTTTTC
>CAKNAD010000118.1:3528-8617 GCA_929200515.1 Candidatus Gorgonimonas leptogorgiae
CTGGCGGCATTTTTCTAGCACTGTATTATCACCTTCTAATATGAAAGTAGCTGCATTGCACTTAAAAGAAAATAAAGTATCTGTATTTATAATACCTATGGTGCAATTTTCACCTTCTGCTCTCAACATTGTAGGAATATTATCAGCAATTGTATATACTGGTCTAGGTGCTTTTTTTTCTTGTTGTAAATACTTTCTTTCTGCAGCTATAAATATAGCTCTAAAAGATAAATTGCCTTCTTTAAACGCTTGTTGAATTTCTTTTTTTACTAATATTCTAGAATTTTCTGGAATACTTTCTTGAGAATAAGCTTGATTTATTAATGAATTATCTTTCATTATATGCTGATAGCTAAATTGCATATTGTAGTCCTTATTATAATTTACTTAACCTTATTAAAGATCGTATATTTTATAGACTAAAAAACTATTATTTAGTTTCGAAAGGCTTATTGTAAGCTGAACTTCCTAGATAAAGCCATAAGCTATCACTTACACAAGCATTATGGTTTTATTTCTTGTCCTTCCCAATCATAAAATTTACCACTGTGTTTTGTCTTTAATCCATTTATTACTTTAACTAGCTGAGTTGCAGAATATTGTGGTTCAAATAATTTATCTTTAGCAATATTTTTTTGAAATGGTTTCGAAAGATTACTGTTTACTGTTCCAGGATGTAATGCTACAACTATAGCATTGTGATTTTTCCGAGATGTTTCAATAGCTAGATTTTTTATTATCATATTCAGAGCTGCTTTTGATGCACGGTAAGCATACCAACCACCAAGTCTGTTATCTGAAATACTTCCGACTCGTGCTGATAACACAGCAAATATCGAACGTGATTTAGTTTGTAATTTAGGAAGAAAATATTTTGCTATTATTGCAGGCAATATGGTGTTTACGGCAAATATATACTGAAATTTTTCAGCTGATAATTGATTTAAAGATTTTTCTGGCATTATTTTATCATTGTGTAAAACACCTGTAGCAACTATAACTAAATCAATAGCTGAATTTATAGCTGCAGTATTGGCAGCGGCTACAATTGAATCTTCATTTGAATAGTCAATTATCTTTGATAAAATATTTTTATTAGAAAAAGTTATTGATTTTCTAGAAAATACGTTTATTTCAGCATTAATTTCAGTACTAGCTAAGGTTTCAGCTAATGCTTTACCAATAGCACCACCTCCAATAATTGCAATATTCTTTTTCATATTAATAACCTACTGTTGCTATAACTTTTTAAAAACATCTATAATTTTAGCTTTAGATTTTTTATAATCCACTATAGGCTTGTAGTAATTTAGTTTATGTAGTGCATTTGTTGCATCTGGAAAATGAATTTGCTTATTATTTGCTTGATCTAACCGAGGAATCCACTGGCGAATAAATATACCATCTGGATCAAATTTTACTGATTGAATTATTGGGTTAAAAATTCTAAAATATGGCACTGCATCGACACCAGTACTAGTAGCCCATTGCCAACCACCATTGTTAGCCGCTAAATCACCATCAATCAAATGTCGCATGAAAAATTCTTCTCCTATACGCCAATCGACCATAAGATTTTTAGTTAAAAACATTGCTACTACCATTCGCAATCTGTTATGCATCCAACCAGTATGCAATAATTGCTTCATAGCTGCATCTATAAGAGGGTATCCGGTTTTTCCTTGCTTCCAAGCACTAATAAGTTTGGGATTGTTTTCCCAAATGATTTTATCTGTTTTTGCTTTAAATGCCTTGTTTTTAGATACCCGCGGAAAACATACTAAAATATGCTTATAAAATTCTCTCCATACTAACTCATCTAGCCATACTAGTATCCCCTTATTACCAGAATATAGTTTAGCCTTGTTAGCTAAAAATGCAGCATAAAAGCATTGTTTAACTGATAGCACTCCTGCATTTAAATATGGAGAAAGCATACTAGTGCCTGCAATAGCTGGGATATCACGCATTCTATCATAATTATTTATAGTCGAATTGATAAATGTTGTTAACCTTTTATGAGCTATTTTACTACCTGGTGGCCAATACTGATTTAAATCAATAGCAGTATAATTATATATTGTAGAATAATTTATTGATTTTAAGATATGTTTTTGTGGTTTTCTTTTAGTTGGTTTAGGTAAAGGCTGTAGCAAGCTTTCGGTTATAGTTGCATAAAATTTTTTTTTGAAAGGAGTAAAAACTTTAAAACAACTTCCTTGATTTGTTATTATTTTTCCAGGCTCTATTAATGTTTGCGATAAATAACGACGGCAATCTAAGTTATGTTTTAAACATTCTTTTACGGTAAGGTTATCTCTTTGTTGTTCATTATACCCATACTCATTATTAAACCAAATGGAATTACATTTTAGTTTAAGTGCTATATTTACTATAATTTTCGGAGCATCTTGATAATGACCTGCATTTACTACCAATAAATTTATATTTAACTTGTGTAAATCATGCTCTAATAACTTTAAATTTTGCAACCAAAAATAAATTTTATTATCAGCATCATGCTGTTCATGCCAACTTTTAGGAAACAATAAATAAATTGCTGTTACAAAATTATTTTTAGTAGCATGATATAATGCAGGGTTATCTTCTATTCTTAAATCATTGCGTAGCCATATTAAAGAATGATTGTTCATAATAACTTTTATATTATTTTAGTGCTTAGATTAAATTTGAAATAGGTGCATAGTTAAAAATTAAACACCCCTAATTTGTTGATATCAAATATTAAGTATAACATTAATTTTTAAAAAAATGACATCATCCTTTATAAACTTTTTAAGATCTTTTTGTGGTAGAAATAGCGGATAACCTGTGGGAATGTTTCTACTACTAACGGGTTTTTGAGAGCTATTTGATGCTGGTTCCGTAATAATAGACTCAAAAAAATCGTCTCCAGCTACTTCTTGATTAATTACAGTAAAATGGAATACGGCATTTAAAGGCCATTTAATAATATTATCAAATTCTCCCTTACACACCATAATATATACACTTATATGACTACCTTTACCAAAACTATCTCCATCTAAGTACATTTTAATTTTCAAGTGATGTCCGTATTGTTTTGAATAGAAAGATGGAGAATAAATTGCAGTTTGTATGCCAACTTTTGCTTCCAGTAGCTTTTCATTATAATTATCTATTTTCCATATTAATTCACCATAATTTCTATTATTTATATTTGTTATTGATGTAATCTCGCTAATTTGTTGTTTTAATTCTGTTATATCTTGTTGGTATTGCGAAGATTGTTGTTCTAGCTGTACTATTTTTTGTTGTTGAGAAGTTATTTTAGTTGTTAAATCTTCTAAGGTAGAAATATTAGTGCTAACATTTGTTATTTGTTGCTCTAACTCTGATAGCCTATTTTGTATGACTTCAGCTTGAGGAAGAATTTTACAATCTTTAATTAGATGAGTTTTTAACTGTTTTAAAGTACCTTGCCAGTAACATTGTGAATCTTCGTTTAAACCAAAAGTTTCTTTTATCGGGCAAGATATTTGTATATTGTTAATAGTACGTGCTATACAAAAATCTTTCTGTAAATTAAAACACTCTTCAGAAAGGTTATCTATACCTTTTGATTGTGATGTAAAAGCACAACATGGGCAAGCTTTTTTATCTTCGCCATTATCTTGTGGAGCTACAACAGAACATTTATAACAAAATAAATGACCTTTTTGACATTGTACTGGATTTTTTATGATGTGATTCTCAGAATTTTTGCTATTACAAATATATGCTCTATCTTTAATATTAATTTTAACTTTATATAGAGCACCACGAAAATGATAATTAGTAATTAGCATTTCATTGGAGAGCTTTGCCATAGCGGACTCTTGCTGTTGATTTTCACATGAGGTTGCTTGCATAACGATGTTTCCTTATTATTTATATTTACAGACTATTAAAATTCAATTTTGTTTTTATATTTTTATTCTTTAAAATAATCACACTATACATTTATTAATAAAATTATTCTAACAAACAACTTTTATATTATTTTAGTGCTTAGATTAAATTTGAAATAGGTGCACAGTTAAAAATTAAACACCCCTAATTTATTATTTAATACTAGTTTTAAGAAATATAGCATCGTCCTTTATAAAACTGCAACTTTTAAGTGCTTTATGTGAGAGAAACAGCGGTGAACCCGTGGCAATATTATTATCTTCACTAGGCTTTCTAAAGCTAGATGACTGCATGTCAGAGCGAAAACCATCAATATAATGACTTCCAGTTGTTGGTTCTTGATTAATTAAAGTAAAAGTAAATTTGGCATCTAAGGGCCATTTAAGAATATTATCAAATTCTCCCTTACACACCATAATATATACACTTAGATAACTACCTTCACCAAAACCATCTCCATTTAAGTATACTTTAGTTTTCAAGTGATATCCGCCTTGTCGTGAATAGAAAGATGGAGAATAAATTGCAATTTGTTTGCCATCTTCTGCTTCTTTTAGCTTTTCTTTATAATTATCTATTTTCCATATTAATTCACCATAATTTCTATTGTTTATATTTGTTATTGACTTAATATCGCTAATTTGTTGTTTTAATTCTGTTATATCTTGTTGGTATTGCGAAGATTGTTGTTCTAGCTGTACTATTTTTTGTTGTTGAGAAGTTATTTTAGTTGTTAAATCTTCTAAGGTAGAAATATTAGTGCTAACATTTGTTATTTGTTGCTCTAACTCTGATAGCCTATTTTGTATGACTTCAGCTTGAGGAAGAATTTTACAATCTTTAATTAGATGAGTTTTTAACTGTTTTAAAGCACCTTGCCAATTACATTGTGAATCTTCGTTTAAACCAAAAGTTTCTTTTATCGGACAAGATACTTGTATGTTGTCAATAGCACGCTTTATAAAAAAATCCTTTTGTAACTTAAAATATTCTTCAGAATGGTTATCTACACCTTTTGGTTGTAAAGAAAAAGAACAATCTGGGCAAGCTTTTTTATCTTCGCCACTTGCTTGTAGGATTACAACAGAACATTTATAACAGAATAAATGACCTTTTTGACATTGTACTGGATTTTTTATGATGTGATTCTCAGAAT
>CAKNAD010000119.1 GCA_929200515.1 Candidatus Gorgonimonas leptogorgiae
CACAGACTTCTAATTTTTAAGGTTACTGTCAGGTCAGGTTTGAGCTACTACAATTTATACAAATTTTTTGGGATCATATGCTTGATTTTTTTCTTGTGTTGTCTTGGTGTTATTAAGTCGCTTCATTGTATTTGCATCAGATAGTTCTTTATCAATATTATTATTTTGTTTATCAAGAAATGCTTTTTGTTCATCCATATTATCTAAAGCCCTAGTTACTCCTTTACCGATACAAAGAAAACCCATCAGTGTTCCCACAGAAGACGAT
Organism: Candidatus Gorgonimonas leptogorgiae; assembly: GCA_929200515.1. GTDB lineage: Bacteria > Pseudomonadota > Gammaproteobacteria > Pseudomonadales > Endozoicomonadaceae > CAKMZJ01. The sequence goes on from CAKNAD010000119.1 coordinate 269, forward strand.
GTTGCTATTAGAGGAAGCAAAGCTGGTCCCACTACTGCTGTTGCTCCTCCAGAGAACACTGTTGCTGTTACTGCTAGTGCTATTGATAGAGCTATAAGGGTCACTCCTAAAATAAAAGGAGCTGCTGTTCTAAGTTTTTTCTTTATTTTTTGCCATCTAGATAGTTTACTAGGATCTTGAATATCTTTGTTATCTTTATCAATTGCATCATTTTTTATGGTAGTTTTAGAGGCAACTTCTTGTCCTTCGACTAAACTATCATTGCTTTCTTTTAATTGCTCTGTTGTTTCTTGAAGTTCTTGTGTTTCTTTGCTTACGTCATGTTTTTTAGAAGTTTTTCTTTTAAATTTTTGCTTTAGTTTTTGTAATTTAGATGGTTTACTATCATTTTGAATTTTGTTATCTTGACTAGTCTCATCATTGTTTATAGTAGCTTCAGAAGCAGTTTCTTGTTCTGCTACTAAACGATCCTGTTGTGCTTTTAATTGATCTATTACTTGTTGAATTTCTTCTATCTCTTCGCTTATGCTAAGTTTTTTATCATCTGATTTTTTAAACTTATTCTTTATTTTTTGCCATTTAGATAATTTACTAGGATCTTGAATATCTTGATTAATCTCATCATTTTTCGTAGTAGCTTCAAGGGCGGGTTCTTGTTCTTTGACTGAACCGCTCTTGCTTTTACTTGATTGCTCTTTTACTTCTTGATCTTCTTGAAGTTTTTTATCTTCTTTGTTTTCAGCAGATTCTTTATTAGCATAGCCGTCTTTAATACCTTTTGTTACCGAGATAATAATAAAACCTATAATAGCAGCTCCAACCCCTGCTGCTATTGGTATACCCATAGCCCCCGGACCTAATGCACACATTGCAATAATACCACCAATAATCGTAGAAGTTAAAAGAAACAACTTCTTGGATGATATTTTATTAGAAATTGCATTTCGTATTTTAGAAGCTATAGATTTTTTTTCTGTTTTTACATTCTGAACTTCTAGCTTATTTGCGGTATCACTTAAAGATTCTGAAGTTTTTACGTGTGACTGTCCATCTACCGACCTTACATTATGACCGCCCCATAATCCTATTGGTCTGTCAGAAGGTATATTTCTCTTACTGTCTAAAGAGGCAGATGATTTATTAAAAATATTACTTGTATTACTATTATGTATGTCACTCATAAAGTATCCTAATTTTAAAAAATACCTGTTAAAAAATACCTGTATAACATAGCTAAAGCATTGAAGTTGCATCTATAATTTAAGAATTAAATCCATCTATTAGTCCATACTCTAAAGCATTTTTACCAATCCAAATCATACCAAAAAATTATAGAGTTATTTATTAATTTATATGTTAGAGATTTTTAATATTATTAATAAGCTGGTTATGTATTTAGAGTATTTTGCTTTGAGACAAACCATTTTACTTAGCTCTGAAACTTAGCATTTTTATCTGCCACTTGTATATACTAGTATGTTAAGTGTTTGTTTTTCTATTGATAGCTTAGTTATTCATAAACAGCACCTGTAAATTTATAATATTATTCGTGTCAGATATTAATTTTAGTGCCACTAATTTCAAATGATTACTATTTACTTATGATTAATTATAGTTGAACTTTAAAAAATATTTTACCTATATACACCTTCTACTTGAAGATATTCATAGTTATTCAAAAGATATGCTTGAAGTATACACTAGCACAGATTAGACGAGCATCTAGTAGACAGGATAGTAGTGCTGTTCAGTTTATTGATGATTATAAGAATAATAAAAAATTAAAACTATAGAGATGGCTCTGAAAGTTATTTAAATAAAGAGTAGTAAATCTTTTTAATAGCCCCCAGAGAAGGCTTCTAATCTCCTACTTTGTTTATCTATTTAAGACGATTTAGTAGCAATAACATCTTGTTTACGAGTATACTTCCTAAAAACATATTGCTCTATAATTTCTTTATATTGATTAGTTATATTTTCGCCTCTGAGAGTATGTGTTTTTATGCCATCGATAAACACTGGAACACTAGGATTTTCTCCAGTTCCTGGTAAGCTTATTCCTATATTTGCATGTTTGCTTTCTCCAGGACCATTTACAATACATCCCATAACGGCTACTTTAAGTTGCTCAACTCCAATAAGTTCATTGCGCCACTTACGCATTTTACTGCGTAAAAACTTATCTATTTCATCTGTTAATACTCTAAAAAAAGTGCTAGTTGTTCTACCGCAACCTGGACATGAAGTAACTTCTGGAGCAAAGCTTCTTACATCTAACGCTTGCAAAATTTGCTGGGAAACTATAACTTCGTTTTCTCGTGGTTGATTTGGCTCTGGAGTTAACGAAGTTCTGATGGTATCTCCTATTCCTTGATATAATAGTACACTCAACGCTGCCGAAGAGAAGGCAATACCTTTGCTTCCCATACCAGCTTCTGTTAATCCTAAATGTAACGCATAGTTACATTTTGTAGCTAAAAGATTATATACAGATATTAAATCTAGCACTCGAGAAACTTTACAGGAAATAATTATTTTTTCTTGTTGCATACCTCGAGATATCGCTGTTTCAGCACTTGTAAGTGCTGATTGCACTAAAGCTTCATGGAGTACTTCTTGTGAACTTTTAGGATTAGCACATTTGGAGTTAGTATTCATTAATTTAGTTAATATAGACTGATCTAAGCTTCCCCAGTTAACTCCGATTCTAATTGGTTTATCAAATTTTAAGGCGGTATCAATAATCATATTGAAGCGATCATCTTTTTTATTGCCAAAACCTACATTACCAGGATTAATTCTATATTTAGCTAATAATTCAGCTGCTTCTGGATATTTATTTAGTAAATCGTGTCCATTATAATGAAAATCGCCAACTATAGGTACATTACAATTTTTTTGGGCGAGCAGATTAACTATTTTAGGTATGGCAATAGCAGATTGTTCATTGTTTACAGTTATTCGTACTAACTCTGAACCCGCTTCTGCTAATTGATAAATTTGATTAGCTGTTGTTATTGCATCTGCTGTATCAGTATCAGTCATAGATTGCACTACTATAGGTGCATTACCGCCGATATAAACAGAACCTACTTTTACTTTATGTGTTTGATGTCTTGTATTCATAGCTAAGAAATAGTTTCATTTTTAATAACAGTTGCCAATTCTGAAGCATACTTATTTACCTGATTTTGATCACGGCTTTCAATCATAACTCTAATTAACGGCTCTGTTCCTGATTGTCTGACTAACACACGCCCAGAATTACTTAATTGCTTTTGAATTTGCGATACAGTTTTAGATATATTAGGGTTATCGCTTATATTGAATTCTCTTGGCATAGGAATATTAATTAATTTTTGTGGGTAGACCTGAATTGGTTTTACTAATTCAGCTAAAGATTTATTAGTTTCTACAATTATTTTTAATAATTGTAATGCCACTATTATACCATCTCCAGTACTAGCTAAATTTTTACAAATTATATGCCCAGAAGATTCTCCACCTAAAATCCAGTCTAGCTTGCTAAGTTGCTTATTAACGTATTTATCACCAACTGATGTTCTAACTAAGTTTATATCCTGCTTTTGAAGTGAAACCTCCACTCCCATATTTGTCATTACAGTACCAACCACACCACCTTTTAATAAATTCTTGTCTTTCCAAGAGGTAGCTATAACATATAATAGTTGATCGCCATCGATGATATTGCCGTTGTTATCAACCATTATTACTCTATCGCCATCGCCATCAAAGGCTATTCCAATATCAGCTTGTGTTTTTAATACCAACTTTTGTAATTGACTAGGTGATGTTGATCCGCAGTTATCATTAATATTAATTCCATTTGGAGATACACCAATAGCAGATACTTTTGCTCCTAGCTGCTTAAATATATCTATTGCTACTTTGTAGCAAGCACCATTTGCTGCATCTACAGCAATATGTATTCCACACAAACTTAAATCTTTAACTGTTGATTTACAATATTGCACATATTTATTCTCAGCATCTGGAAATACCTGTGACTTAGTTAGCTTATCACAACTTGTTACCCTTGCTTTTTCTTCTAATAGTTGTTCAATTTGATTCTCTAATTCAGAAGATAGCTTTTTACCTTCGCCACTAAAAATTTTAATGCCGTTATCTTGATATGGATTATGTGAAGCACTAATAACAATACCAGCTTCAGCATTTAAATACTTTGTTAGAAAAGCAATTGCTGGTGTTGGTATATTACCAATTAATACAGGGGTGCAGCCACAAGAAGATAGCCCTGCTGTTAATGCGTACTCTATAAAATCCCCAGAACTACGAGTGTCTTTTCCTATAACTATTTTAGCTTCAGACTGTTTATTAAGTATTATCTGACCTAATGCCCATCCTAAGTGCATAATAAATGCAGGAGTTATTGGTGTTTCTCCTACTTTTCCACGAATACCGTCTGTTCCAAAATATTTCATATAGCTCCTTTAGCCATAATCAGAAAAGATATTATTTTAGCTTAAAATATTAACTTTATACTTTCCCACAACATCTTTTGTATTTTATTCCTGAACCACAAGGACAAATAGCATTTCGATTAATTTTCTTGTTAATCCTAGTTACTGGAACTTTTTTAGGATTATTATTAGATGAATGCAATGAATCAGCTACATCATGATTAAACTGCATATTAGTTGCTTGGTTTCTATTTACAAATACTTCTTGCTGGATTTCATCTTGAGATGCTATTTTAACTTGTGAAATGATGGTAATAGTTTCATCTTTAATAGCTGCTAGCATTTCTTGGAATAATTTAAATGATTCCATTTGATATTCATATTTAGGATTTTTTTGTGCATAACCGCGCAAATGAATCCCTTGACGTAAATGATCTAATTGTGCTAGATGTTCTTTCCATTTTTCATCTAAAACAGATAGCAAAATTTCTTTTTCAAAAATTCGCATTCTCTCTGCTCCAGCTGCATCTTCCTTTGTTTTATAGGAAGCTATGAAAGCTTCAATAATTTTTTCTTTCAGTTGACTCTCTTCTAAATGATCGTCTGCATCTAACCATTGTTGTATCGTTAAGCTTTCATTAAACTTAGATTTGAGCTTTTCTTCTAATCCGGAGATATCCCATTGTATATCGGTAGTATTTGGAGGAATAAATTGGCTAATAGTAAGCTCTAGGACTTCTGTGCGCATTTGATTTATATGTTCTTCAATCTCAAGGGCATCTAATAAATCGTTACGTTGCTGATATATAATACGCCGTTGATCATTAGATACGTCATCGTATTCTAATAGCTGTTTACGGATATCAAAATTCCTACCTTCAACTTTACGTTGAGCTTTTTCAATAGAATTACTTACCATTCTATGTTCTATAGCTTCGCCTTCTTTCATGCCGATTGCTTTCATTAAATTAGAAATCCTCTCGGAAGCAAAAATACGCATTAAGTTATCTTCTAATGATAAATAAAATCTTGAAGATCCAGGATCTCCTTGGCGTCCGGATCTACCTCTTAATTGGTTATCAATACGCCTAGATTCGTGCCTTTCAGTACCAATTATGTGTAATCCGCCTTGTTCAATTACTTGATCGTGCCGTTGTTGCCATGCATGCTTGCGCCTGCTAATTTGTTCTTCTGTTGGGTTATCTAACTCGGCTAGCTCAGCTTTTAAATTACCACCAAGTGCTATATCTGTACCTCTACCAGCCATATTTGTTGCTATAGTTACCGCTCCTGGGATACCAGCTTGAGATATAATTTGTGATTCTTTATCGTGATACTTTGCGTTTAAAACATTATGTTTAATTTTAGCCTTGGTAAGCTCTTTAGATAGTATTTCTGATGCTTCTACAGATGCCGTACCTACTAATACAGGTCGGTTTTTTTCTGTTGCTTGCTTAATATCATCAATAATTGCTTTGTACTTTTCTGTTATGGTTAAAAATACTAAATCATTTAAATCTTGTCGAATCATCGGTTTGTGTGTAGGTATCACTAGAACTTCAAGACCATAAATTTGCTGTAATTCAAAGGCTTCAGTGTCGGCAGTACCAGTCATACCAGAGAGCTTTTCATAATTACGAAAATAGTTTTGAAAAGTAGTAGATGCTAATGTTTGGCTTTCTGGATTAACCTGTAAACCTTCTTTAGCTTCAATCGCCTGATGTATACCCTCGGCTAATCTTCTGCCGTGCATGGTTCTACCAGTATGTTCATCTATTAATAATACTTGATTATCTTTTACTATGTATTCAACATTATCATGAAATAAGGTGTGTGCTTTTAAAGCTGCATTTACATGATGCAATAATGATAAATTTTTGGCTTCATATAAACTTTCTGATTCTGATAATAAATTAGCTTGTTGTAATAACTCTTCTACGTGAAAATGCCCCTGCTCTGTTAACTCAACCTGTCGGTTTTTTTCGTCTATGTAGTAATCTCCAGCTGGCTCCTCTTCAGGGGGTTGATCTAAAATAGAAGTTGGTTCCTCGTTTGATTTTTCTTGTTGTTCAAGCTTAGGTATAATTTTATTCATAGCCTTATATAGCTCAGAACTACTTTCTATAACTCCCGAGATAATTAACGGTGTTCGAGCTTCGTCAATTAAAATAGAATCTACTTCATCGACAATAGCATAGGCTAAATCATTTTGTAGTCTTTCTTCTTTACGAAATACCATATTATTACGTAAATAATCAAAACCAAATTCATTATTGGTGCCATAGGTTATATCTGCATTGTAAGCTTCACGTTTTTCTTCTAAAGATTGGCTAGATTTTATAACTCCAACTGAGACTCCTAAAAACTCATATAAAGGACGCATCCAGTTAGCATCACGATTAGCTAAGTATTCATTAACTGTAACCACATGAACAGGATTAGCAGAAAGAGAATTGAGGTATGCAGCTAAAGTTGCAACTAGTGTTTTACCTTCGCCAGTTTTCATTTCTGCTATTTTTCCTTCGTGCAGAACTATTCCACCAATTAGCTGTACATCGAAGTGGCGCATTTTTAAAGTTCTATAGCTAGCTTCTCTTGCGGTTGCGAAAGCTTCTACTAATAGATCATCTAAAGTTTCACCTTGTTGAAAACGATGACGAAATTCTACTGTTTTATTTTTTAAGGCGTCATCAGTTAAATTAGAATATTCATCATTTAAAGTATTAATAACCTTAATTTTTTTGTCCATTCTTTTTAAATGTCTATCGTTTTTGGTTCCAAAAATTTTTTTAATAATTGCAGCAAACATATAAAGAATTATACCTTAGGAAATTTGTTAATTTAACCGCTATACATCTTAACATACACCTCGTAGCTGAAGACACATAAAGATATACTATAACCAAATATTAATAATATTATTTGCCATTATACACTTAGATAAAACAAATTTATACCATAATATAAAATTAATAGCATATATTACACATATTCAACCAAAAATTAAATAACTGATACGATTAAAATAGTTAATATAATTGATTTTTGTAGTACAGCTAACATATTACCGCTTAGTGCCGTAAAGCCTCGCCCTTTAGGACGGGATATAAGGCATAAAAATATTGACATTCTAAAGCTATTCATTGCTCTGCTTTGCAGAGCCAACCGCAGGTGCTGCGGGGGGTTAGTCTGCGGAGCGACCGAATCGGGGATTATTGCTTGCAATAATCTAGTGAAAGCGTGATGAAACAGAAAAGTTCTAAAGCGATTTAGAACCTCAGTCCTTTAGGGCTGAGTAGTTCAGTCTTTTGATATAAAAACATACATGTGCAATTGAGAATACTAGTTTTCAGCAAGTGATTATAAGTTTTTAGCCCTAGCAGTGTTTCGCAGATTTAGTGCCGACTAAATCGAGAGATACTAACGCAGGACAAAAGCTTAGAAGCCTTTATCTATGGGAAGTACTAAAAAGATTTAATTCAGCGTTAATACAATTAGAAATGTACTTGTATTTCTGCGATATTTTGTCTTAAATTAAACCTTTTTACTTAGCCCTGAAATCTAGCTTTTTCATATACACCTTCTACTTGAATGTGCATAGTTATACCTTGCTTTAATGATCGCGATAATCAAATACAAAATAAAAGAATTGAGACATTCATTGAGAGATAATTTTATTGTTAATTAACGATTTGGAGTTATAACCAAACTATATCGTTATTTTATGAATTTTTGCTTATTTCCCTAATCTATATTAATGGCGTATTTATACACGTGGCAAATTGAAATACTAATTTGTATAAATTACAGTTATATTTTAATATTTTTTCGTTAAATAAGGATTAAAAGCCTTGCCCTCTGGGGGCTATTAAAAAGATTTACTTCATCGTTAAAACACTTT
>CAKNAD010000120.1:0-4138 GCA_929200515.1 Candidatus Gorgonimonas leptogorgiae
ATGATTATTTAAATATCTAAACTTACTCGTGACACGGAATTTGGAACACCCTCGAATTTTGAGCCCCCTCTTTATTTTATATATATAAGTCAGTTATTCAATACAACAAACTAAAGGCATCTTTGCAACAGATGTAACAATTAACTAAGTACATACCCTTAGTTAATTAGAAGATTTGCTCGAGATGCTTTTTTAGCGTTGTTGCTGTTATGTTGCGCCATAATCTAGCCATGCCTATATTGCTTAATATTACTATATTGAAGTTACCATGTTGATTCTTTTTGTCAGTTTTCATTAGTTCAATTAGTTTATTAATAGTTATTTTTTCTGGTAAATTAATAGGTAAATTTAATTGTTGCAGTAAAGTTAACAACCTGTTTACTTCAGCTATAGTTAAATGCTCTAATTGATAAGATAATCTACTAGCAATAACCATACCAATAGCAACAGCTTCACCATGTAAATATTTTTTATAGTCAAAAAAGCGTTCAATAGCATGTCCAAAGCTATGACCAAAATTGCAAATTGCTCTTTTATTGTTTTCATATTCATCTTCTAATACTATTGCTAACTTAATTTTTATAGTTCGATAAATCATTTCTTGTATAATTAATTGATGTTGCTGATTTATTAACTTAATATTTTCTTCTAGCCAATCATAAAAATCATTATCATAAATTAAACTATATTTTACTACTTCTGCTAATCCGGAAGCAAAATCTCGATGATTAAGAGTTGCAATAGTGTTAGGATTTATAAACACTGCTTTAGGGTGGTAAAATGTTCCAATTAAATTTTTTCCATACGCATTATTAACACCATTTTTGCCACCTATAGAAGAATCTACTTGTGCTAATAATGTTGTAGGTACTTGAATTAAGTCAACACCACGTAAAAAACAAGATGCTACAAAACCAACTAAGTCACCAATACTGCCACCACCTAAAGCGATTAAAGTTGTTTTACGCCCATGCTTGGTTGCTAATAAAGTATTAATTATATGATTAAAATGCTCTAATGTTTTTATTTGCTCGCCATTATCTAAAACTATAACTTCGGGGTTATAAGTAAATAGCGTTTTTTGTAGTGTTGTTAAATATAAATTCGATACTTGCTTACAGGTAATAATTACTATATCATTGCCCTTTAAATATGGTTTCCATATTGATTCATCGGTTAAAACTGTATTCCCAATAAATACTGGATATTGCTCTTTGCTAAATTTGCAGTTAATAATTTTCATCGTTATAAACTATTTTAATATTAAGGAAGATTAGTTACTAAATTATAACTCTTTTACTTGAAAATAGTCCTTTTAGCAAGATAAACAAACAATTGAGTAATATTTTTTTAATTCTTTGTAATGAACTTCCATATAGTTCCATAAGTCTATCAAACAAACAAAATTTAAATATTCTATCGAAAAAATAAGGTAAATAATGTCTGGAGAAACCACTACTATCTACTCTAGCACTCCTAATTTAAAATCATTTAATACAAATATGCAATCTGCAGAAAATATTAAAAAGTCTAAGGAACGTAGACATTCCATTTCAGATTTTAGAAGTAGATCTATTTCACAATTCCAGCAGCCAGCTAGTTGCTATAATCGCAGTTTTGATTCTTCAATTAAGAACAACGATTTTGATGTACCAATCTCTATTAATCAAGAATCTTATAGTCGAAACAGCTCTCAAATATTTAAGTCCCCAGAAGAATATCCTGCTATTACAAAGCGTGAAGTTTCTAGTGTTAATATAACTGGTATAATGAAAGACAATAATGAAGTAATGAATTCTTCTGAATGGATTTCTGGAATGGCACTTACTCCAGTTGGCAGCATCGTGTTTGATGAGTTTGAAGATAATATAGATACAATTTCAGCTACACAGGAAAATTTAAATAATTCAACTATTGATATATCTTCTGGAGAATCGTTAGAAGCTATTAAAACTTTTGCTAGTCCAGCAATTCAACAGTCTATAATATCAAGTGAATCAAAAGAATGCCTTCTACAAGATAAAATTAACCGGGTGCTACATGATCTTATAAGTATAGGAATATTTAAAACTAAATATCCATCTAATAAAAATATTGCAGCTGGAACCCTTTATGAGTTTGTTACTACTGCACTAAACGGTAAAAACAACCCAGTAAATCATTTGAGTGATAGGATAAAACTAGAATTTAATTCTTTATTAAGTTTGGTAGAAGACAATAATTATGACTCTATTACAGCAGTAATTAGTCAGTTAGTTAATGGAGCTAGTTTTAAGGATATAATAATTAGCCTTTCTTCTAATAATAATGAAATATTAGATTTTCTTCGTCCAGTGATACGAGAGAATGTTAATCAGGCTATAAATAACAGTAAGTGTTATATTGGTGATGGAGAATTTAGTAAACTAGAAGAACTATTACTGATTTATTGTCTAGCTATTGGTAAACTCACAGTCAATACTGATTTATATGAAGATATTAATATTCCTTTAGACAACATAGCTTCGGCAGACAAGCCAATTTGGCGTACATCTTGTTCTCATATTATTGATAAACTATTAAGTCCAACAGCTATGCTTATGTTACATATGGTTTATTGGGCGATGACAATAGCTAATTCAACTGCAGCAGGACATGTTTCCAATAATTTTCCTAATGAAAATATCATTGGTACAATCATGGCTGTTTATTGCTCTATTGCCATAACACATGGTTCTTTAATGAACTCAATTAGGATATATCGCTCTGGACAAGACAACCCTAATGGATCTAAGTCGTTGATGTGGTCAAGTATCTTTCTTAATACGTTTAAAGATGCTACATCTCTTGGCGGTAGCGTACTTTCACTTGTAAATATACCTGCATATATTCCTATATTTCAAGCTGTAAACCTTATATCTAGCACATTATTTGCTAAATATCTTGTCAATCGAGCAAACGAAGCAAATAGAGGCCCCTTAAATGATGAAAATTTTAAATCATGGGCTCCTGTTATATTATATCCTAGTTTACTTTTAGGTGGCGCTAGTATTATTCTACCTTATTGCACTCCTAATATATGCGAAAATTTATTTGGTTATAGTGGGGGGGATACAAATTTTTTAACCCATTCTTTAAGATCATTAGTCAGTAATCTATTAACTACTTCAAATCAAGGACTTAAAGAAACTAATAGAATTTTAACTTTAGCTAGTTTTTGTGCATCTATTTCTATTACTAGTTGGATGTTTATCGATATTAATCGTTGCGAACATCCACAACTAAAACAAGAGCTAAGGTCTTTTAAAGGTTATTTGATTTTTCGCTATCTAGTTACCGTATTTACTGCTACGTTCTCTATGGCAGATTCATATGTTCCTGGAAATAACATGGTTAAAAAAATTGCCAATGAATCTTTAACTCCTAGTTCTACAGCTGCGCAAACTATTAACAGTACGGTAACATCTTTATTATCAACAGACATTACAACCCAAATAGCAGAAAAAGTAGGAGCACTATACGTTTTTCTATCAACCTGTGATACTGGTAAAGGCATTATATGGGAACCTCGTGTAGGTGAGTTTAATCGTAAAGCTATAAAAAGTGTTTTACGAGATAACCAACTTTCCGATTTACGTAGTCAATTTAAAACATCTGTTTTTAACCAACTAGGAGAAGTTAATAATGCGGAAGATTATTTTAAGATAGTTGTAAAAGCTATGGAAGAAATTGGTTTTTCAGATAAATTAGAAAAACTTCAAACTAAAGATTTTGAACCTGATTGGCGAGAAGTTTTTGATACAGTGCGAAGCATGATAACAGTCGGTAAAATCAGTCATCATTCAGATCGATTACATATTAATCAACTCTTTCATGATGGTGAAGAAAGTATACCTTTACTAGTGTCAGATAATTCTAGCTTAAAGGATATAGCCACCACTGATACAGTTGTGACTGTTGATCAAGAAGACAACACCTTAGCGGAGAGTCAATCTCATTTATTACTAGAAAAAAATGATGGTTTACTTAATGAAACAGAGCTTAAATCGCTACAAATAACTAATAATCGTTTCACAGTTGTAGCTGTAAATCATGACAAAGAATCTCCTATACATAAGATAACCGAGGTCTAAAATTTTTAACTGTTCCTAGTAAGAGT
>CAKNAD010000120.1:4148-8559 GCA_929200515.1 Candidatus Gorgonimonas leptogorgiae
GCCCTGAAACCTAGCATTTCCAACTGCCACATGTATATAATAATTGCAATTAATAATGCGTAAACTTTATTACCAATTATCATTGATATTAGGAAATGAAAATTCTGCTGACATAGGGGCCTCTATAAAAGGTGTCTGCCTAATTGGCATATCTGTATATCTGTGGTTGTTATAAGTATGCGGCTGTATTCTAGTTGCTACCGGGACTCTGTTAATAGGTCTACTTGGAGCAGTAAAAGGATTCCCGATAGTTTTAACTGGCATGTCTGCAATAGTAGGCATCCCCATAAAAAAGTTTCCTGTAGTTACATTTGGTATTATGGGGGCACTATAAGGATTCCCGATAGTTTTAACTGGCATGCCTGCAATAATAGGCATCCCCATAAAAAAATTTCCTGTAGGTACATTTGGTATTATTGGGGTACTATAAGGATCATAACTTTTTTTAACTAATCTTGAACTACAGTTTTTTTTAACTGCCTTGTTAATAAATTTTTCTTCATCTTTTCTAGGAAACTCTTCATCAAAATCTTTAGTATATTGCTGTTTAGTCTTTCGGAGGAGATCAGTACTTTCTAAAATAAAGTCTGGATCTTTAGAAGGTTTATCCTCCGAGTTAATTTTTTTATTATTTGGAAAGAGACAATAAAATTCATCATAAAATTCTATAAAAAACTCTGGAGTGATGGAATGATCCTGGCTACTTGAGTGATTACATATCTTTTCACCAAATATTATTTTTATTAAATCTTTACCGTCATAAGATATAATATAACTGCGGGGATTTAATTTATTTATAGTTTCATCTGTATAGCAAAAGTGATCTTTTATACTTAGATTTGATGCAATAATTCGATTACTATCTAATGCTGCTAATAAACTAGTTATATTTTTTTTCTGAATTGCTATTGTACTTTTTTTTACATGAATTTTATCTTCTAATATTCGCAATCCTTCATTTAAATAGTTTTTAATGCTGTTGATACTCTTAGTTACTGAAGGATTTGTAATAGTACTGTTATTTAAAAATAGAGGTTGATTATTTTGTATTGGATACATTTGTTATTTACCTTTAAGTTAATTTTATAAATTATTTTTATTAATACGACTGTTAAATAAAAACAAAAAGTTTAGCAATGCTAATAAAGGAAAAGTTCCATTAGTCATTCCTAAGTGGCTTTGACCCGTTGGGCTTGTAAATTGTTCTGGATATTTTATACTTTTATCTATATTTATTTCATCATACAATTCCAACGGTAATTTACTTAAATTTACATGAGCAGAAAAACAATCAGTTATATTTGCTTGTGTATCGTTAAGTTTTATATTAGCTTCTTTTGCCTCCTCTGCTGTTGGCTGGCTAGCTGTCCAATAAAGAATTTCAGTTACTGTACGTTCTAACCATCGTTTGTAATCAGTACTAGATAGCTCCATAAACTCTTGTATATTGCTAGTTTTGCCTTGAGTTATTCCTAATAAAAAATTAGAGAAAATATTTTCAATAAAATCTGCCATATTTTTTTTAGCTTCTGTATTTTTATAATGGTAATTAGAAGATTGTTTGTGTAATCTTGCATACAGTAATATAGCTGCTAGTAGACATTCAGATACTGTATTGGCTGCAAGTATTTTTTGTGTAATGTTAGAAAAAAGCTTTAACTGTCGGCAGCCTACTCTACCTAAAGTACTGCTTATGTTACCAAATAATTCAAAGTCGCCAAAATCGCGTAGCCCTGTATAGCCATAATCTGGTCTTTCAGTTGCTGTAGAATCCCAGTTTTCCATTTTCCCAGCCATAGCAAAATCACTTTTTTCGTTTAAATCAACAAAGAATCTAATAGGTTGGTAAGATATTCTTCTTAATAACATATGTAAAGCAGTCCAGTTACGCTTTTCTTTGTATTGATTATGATACGCTGGTAAAGTATTAGTATGATATATACCATGCGACATAAACACTCCTAAATCATGGCATGCGTTTATGAGTCCTTGCTCGGGTTTGAAAAACATATTTTGAGGATTGTTTGTATCTTTTTTATGAGCATATTCTAAATAATCTTTGGAACAAGAAAATACTATTACATCTGCACAGTTTACTCCTTGAGAGTTTTTATATACAGCTATTCCGTCTTCACAATGAAAAGCACATCTAGGAAGCTGTGTAATTGGCATGCTTACTAGTTTATTTATTATAGGAATGTCACTTTTAAGTTGTTGTTTTAAGCGTCTTCCATTCTCTGTTTTTTCAAGGAACTCTAAAAAATATGCTTCGGTGGTAAAACTTTCTAATGGTTCTTTAAGTTTTCTAAATTTATAGAATTTTGCTGTTGAAGTAGATATATTTACCTGTAGTGTTCTACCACCACGTACCTTGGCACCTGTAAATATTTCTATATTCTTATTGATAGGAAGTTCTTTTTGTCTTGATTTTTGTATATATGCATCTAGCTCTTGGGCGACATTAGATAAATTTAATTTATAAGGATTATTAAATTTGTAACACGATGATAATAATTCAGCAGCACAGGGTGCGGGTATAACTGATTGCATCGGGTTAATTCTTCTATATAATTCTTTTGCTTTAACTACTGGGAAATAGAAATTTCCTGTTGTTACATATCGCAAAAAATCATTTTTAAATTTATTAGGAATTTTAGTAGATTTTAATATTGCGAATACGACTGTAGAAAATCTACTAGCGACTTGTAAGCTGTTAACTAATATTTTTCTTTCTATGCTGTTATCAAAAAATTTCAACTCAAATAGAATTTCTATAAACTTTATATCAAATTTATTGTTCCATTGTATGTACTCATCAACAAATTTCATAAATAATTTTTTAGTTAGTATTTTTTCTGGTATTTCACTTATATAGCTTCTATTTCTACGAGTGCAAATATAAAACCACATTTGTTCAGTTCTGCAGTCGATAGGTATTTTATGAATAAAATCACACTTATTGTCAATAGCTTTACCATATTCATTCAGACTACAAGTTGAACTACACTCTATAGGCAGATTTTTAAAAACTTCCTCACATATTTTTTTAGTTAAATGCTTGCTATCTACAAAATAAATATTTCTTATGTTATCTTTTAATAAATTTATAATGATTTGCTCATCTGCTTTAAGATTTTCTTCTAGGCTTCTATAATCTAAAATATTTTTATAGTTAAAAGTTTTTTTTGGTGATGATGGCACTTGTTTGTTGTGAATGGCTACTTTTTTTTCAATAACCTGTTGTAATTTTGAGTTGTATTTTTCAAAATAGCTATCTATAAGAGAAATGCTTTCTTTTTCTGTATAGTAAAACTGTTTAATCTGAGCTAATGGAGAATTTGTATCTAAGTATTTTATTGATGTATCATCAATTAACACAGTTACCAGATTTATAATAATTTCTTCAGTAATAAGTTCAGGTAAGAATTTTGCAATAGCGGAAGTATTAACAATACAAGCTACTAAAATAAATTCAGGATTTTCTTTTAATATTTTTGTAGGTAGTAATTCTATACCACTAATATTTTTTTGATTTACTTTGTTACCCTCTACTAAGTTATTAGCTTCATGTTTAATTCTTGTTATAATACATTTATGTAATAGTTTGTTTTCACATTGTTCTTTAGGTATTAATGAAATATCTATATTATAGGAATTTTTAATATAATTTATACACATATTAATATTTTTAAACTTATCATTAAAGTGTTTAAACAAACCCCTTTGAAAATTAAAAGCTAAATCACACATTTGTTGAGTGTGATTATCTTTAGAAATATACTGTATAAACGAATAATCACCACTGTTAAATATTTGTAAACATGTCAAAGGCATTTTTTTTATCATGTTTGGATTATGAGAAAAATCAATTTTTCCTTTCTCTTGAAA
The DNA here is from genome assembly GCA_929200515.1 of Candidatus Gorgonimonas leptogorgiae. GTDB lineage: Bacteria > Pseudomonadota > Gammaproteobacteria > Pseudomonadales > Endozoicomonadaceae > CAKMZJ01. The sequence goes on from CAKNAD010000120.1 coordinate 8,037, forward strand.
CTTTTGAAGAAAAGAATATTTGCTGTCTAGTGCTATAAAATCTTCTTGAGTGAAAATATATAACTTTGATAATAATGTTAATTGTTCATCACTTAAATTTGCAATTTTGCCTCCATTTTTAAAATGTATTATAAGTTTATATTCTTCTATATTAAAAGGTATATGGCTAATGTTTATAGCTGTTAACTCTATAGCTGGTGATAACTGCAATGTTGATGATTTATTACTTGTTTTACGGTTACACGATGCTTTCGAATTAATATTAATATTATTATTAAATATATTGTTTTTATCTAAAGGTTGCATTGTTATTCTCTATAAGATACTTTTGTAATAGCATTGTTTATTAGTATTAGTTTGAGCTATTGTACTTATAGAATGATAACTAAAATAAAAGTTCAGTATTAAATTATTGTAATGTAAATTTTTATACTAAGCTCTGAAAAAATATATCTTCAAGTAGAAGGTATATATACACGTGGCAGATGGAAATGCTAGGTTTCAGGGCTAAGTAAAATGGTTT
>CAKNAD010000121.1:0-3957 GCA_929200515.1 Candidatus Gorgonimonas leptogorgiae
ATGATTATTTAAATATCTAAACTTACTCGTGACACGGAATTTGGAACACCCTCTGGTAGTAGTTTAAACTACTACATCTAATCCCAGTCACTTGTATCAGTTTCATCACTACTTGTGCTGTTATTAGCAATATCTCTAGCTTTTTTAAAAACTGGAGAATCTTCTATCGTATTCTTCTTTGCAGAAGACTGTTCTAGTTTATTGTTTTCAGAAGTATTATTTATAGATACATTCTTTAATCTATTTATTTGATTAGGATCCCTAATATCTTTAAGTAAATTTTGTCTATTAGGTAATTGTAGCTTATCAGCAGGAATTTTATTATTTTCTGTGACAGATGCTATAGAATTAGGGGGTGGAACTGGTTGCTCTGACAAAGATGAAAAAGAATTGCTAATGTTCATAGCATCAACATTCATATAAATAGGATCTTCGATAATTTTATTTGACTTTTGTGATTCTCCATATTGTAGTTGGTTAGTTTCATTTACAGAGGTTTCTTGCTTATAATTTTCGTTATTTGCTTGTGTATAATAATCATTGATATTTTGTGTAAAATAAGTAACAAAATTATCGTTTTTAGTAATGTTTGCTAATATACTATTAATCAATATTAATGATACAGTTGTATCATATACTGATTCTAATCTTATTTTTGAATCATATACTAATTGTTTGATACTGTTATTATCAGGAAAATCAGCTATTTTAGCATCTATTTGTTGTTGTAGATCATTATTTATTATTTCAGTGTAATCATAATTTTTTTCTGGTAATTCATTTTTAGGAATATTTTTATATTTTTGAATATGCTGATTTAGATCACCTTGTTTATCTTGACCGTCATCTAATAGCTGGTACAAATATTTCCATTCGTTATTTAATTTTGATACTGACTGCTGATGCTTGGTATCTAGATCTTTTTTAGTTGCTTTCAGAGCTTTTATTTGTTTTTTTGCTAAGCCTTTTTCTAGTAATTTATGATTAATTTGCGCACATTCATACCGCAAACCTTCCTCTTTTTTAATTAAAAGTGCTATATTATTACTATTATCAATAACTTGTTTTCTATTATTATCTAATTCTTTAATAAGGTTATTATGTTTATTAATAGTTAAATCAGTCCATTTTTGTACAAATAAAAGTTTATCATCAGTTATAGATATTTTTTTATCTGAGTTATCTACTGTCTTTCTTATGATAGGGTCAATAATGAGTCTTTTTAAGTCGGATAAATTTTTATACTGTTGCTTAATAATATCAATATCATGTGATGTATTATTTAAGTTAGAAGCAATAACATTAAAACAATTTATGCATGAATCTAATATTTTTTTCTGCTTATTATTAGATACTTCAATATTATAGTGATCACAAATAGTAAGTAATGCATGAAACTCTTCTATTTTTTGCTTATCACTACTTTCTGTCGCTAATAAATCTGTGATAATTGTATTAGTTTTATTTGCTAGAGTTTTTTTAATTGCACTTATTGTTTTATGACTAACTTTCTCTTCGCCTAACTTATCTATAAAAGCATATAAATATTTTATTGCTTTAGGGTCTTCTACTTTAGCAATAATTTTTTTTAGTGCTATAGCAAAATCATCTTCAGCAATTTTTTTTAGCTTGTTTTTATCAATAATTAAATCTTTATTTTCTATTTTATCTGAGTTTTTTTCTCCTAAAAATACACTGTTGATAAGATTATCTATGTCTTTATCTGTATAATTTTTTAATAAGTTTTGAAGGTTGTTATTTAATTCTTCATCATTATCAACTTCAAGATTAAAATGATTATTATTAGTTATTTTAATATTTTTTAATTTATCACTAATCTCTTTGCATTCAGTATTCTGTATATTATTTAAATTAGTTACTCTAAATTCATGTATCTTTTTTAAAACATTACCCCATTTTTTTTTTATTTTTTTATTTATTACCAATGAGGCTTGAATTTTAAGTTTTTTAGTAACATTTTTGCTACCAAAAACTTTATTGCTAATATAGTTAATTTTTTTGCTATTTATATTTTTAAAGTTAGTTAATGTCGTATAAGAGTTTTTAATATTATCCATTTTATACTCCATTAATAATTATTGATTTTTTAATAAAGTATCAAATGCTTGAGTACCTTTACTTACAACTTTTGCTGTAAAATCTTGTGTAATCATTAATTTAGACATTGCGAATTGAGTTTGAAACATCGTCTTAGTACTCATTATGTCATCAGAAGTTAAATTCATTTTCATAACTTTTGATTGATTTTCGATGTTTGTTCCTATGCTGTGTATTCCTTGAAGAACTTTATCTCCTAATGTTAAACTTTCTGGGGGTTTTTCAGTAAGCCGATTAGCTTGTATATTATTATCTGACTTATTGCTCATAAGCTCCTTAAATTTATTTTGATCTGCATTGCTGATAGCATTAGACTTATTCTCCTTCATGTTCAAGCTGTCATTTAACTTTTCGAAACTCTTGGCAATATTATTATTTATTGGAGCTTTCATGTTTATTTCCTTATTAGTAATTAAACAACAATTTTATTAAAAATATCCTTTAAATAATCAATAACAAATTCTATACCTTGATAATTAAATTTATCATCTTCTAAAAATATAGAAAGTGCTAGCTTGTTGTCATAAGAAACAGATGCTTGTATAGAGTATTTATAATTGTTTTTGTAATAAGCATACTCTAACACCTTATTATAAATATAACTTTCTTGTTCTGTTGTTGTTACCGACATCATTGTTAATAACACGCCTTGTTCTAATATATCAAGGTGAAACTCTAACCCAGTATCAAATTCTATAGTATAAAAGTTATTGTTCTCCGTAGTGATATTATGAATATCCATACTTGTTAAAAATTCAGTTACTATGTTATTTTTCCACTCCATTTATTCCTCTTATATAGCAGATTAATTTATTATTTAGTTAAACAGCAAGTACTTATTTTTTATTTATATTCCTATTTATAATTTTCTCTATAAATTGCGTATCATCAAATAATATTTCACCTATTACACCAAAGTTTTGTTGCTCTTCTATAATGTCATTATCTTTTTTATGTGGGTTTTCTTCTTTATCTATTAAATAATCTAATGTATCTGTTGCTGATTTTAGTATAGATTCTTTCTCTTCAGGGTTGTTAAAATGGTTTTCAGGAGTTTCTCTAATAAAATTAGTTAATTGTGTTATAAGAAATATCTGTTGTTGTAAATCTGTAACCTTTAAATCATTAGCAAATTTTAAAAACGATTGTTCGGTAATCCAGTTATCTTCTTCTATTAAAGATACCATTTTTTCTAAAAACGTATTGCTATCAAATGGCGGTTCATTGTGAGTCCTAGTAAATCTCTCTATTAACTCTTTGCAGTTACCATAACAACTAGATATTACTTTCAATTTTGCTAAATCGTTTATAATAAGTTGTAAATTAACAGTTTGGGATGAAGGCGTTAAACTGTTCAGATCGACAGCTAATAGTTTAAGTTGAATATCTATGGCTTGAGGAATATCATCTTCGGAATATTTACTATTTAAATACTCATAGGTAGCTTTAAGGTTTTTATGATCTAAAATATTATCAGTATATTCTTTACGTAATGTAGTGGTATCACTGAATTTATCATTACTTTGAGATGCTGCCTCTTCAGTTATGTTTAATCCAGCTTGTATTTTTTGTGTATTGTGCTTATATAAATGCTCTATTGCCTTATTAATTTCATCTGTATTTAGTCCAGAAGCTTTGGCATGTTCGGCTAAATCTTCTATAGCTATAATTTGATGCAAAATATCGTCAGAAAACTCTTTAGCTTTTTCTAAAATATTGTTTTTAGTATAATCTTTTTGACTAGCAAAATTACCTTTAAATTGATGAAGATGAAATATCTTTTCAATTTTTTTTATTTTTTTTATTTGTTTTAATAATCTTTCAATTTCAGATTCACCC
>CAKNAD010000121.1:3967-8534 GCA_929200515.1 Candidatus Gorgonimonas leptogorgiae
GATTCACCCTTCGATAACTTGCGGTCATCAGTTCGAGTGAGCATTGATCTTAATTGAGTTATTTCCTCTAAATTTTCTGCTGCTTTTGCAGCAGCATTAGCTATTGGAGCTGGGCGCATAAACACTTTTACATGTTCCGAGCCACGCTTACCGACTGCAGCTTCCGTAGCAGTTTGCTTAACATTCTGTAACTGCTGCGGATTATTAGAAGGATCTGTTATTGAAATAGTCATTATATTAATATGATATGCTAGGATTTGTTATTTATACGGCTTAATGTTTCAGAATTGCTTCTTTCTGCTTCTTGCATGCTTTTTCTAACATCTTCGATATGTGATGTTAGATTTTGTATAAATGAATCTGATTCTCGATGATAAATATCATGTAGTTTTTCTTTTGCTTCACTATCTTTCGCTTCTGCACGTGTTTTTGTAGCTTCAAAATTAAATACAGCTTTAGTAGCATCCCCCATTGCGTTCATTGCACTTGAAAGAGCTTGGGCTTTAGCTGTATAAGCTTGTAATGCCGGACCTGAAGCACTAGTTGTAGTCATCATTTTCATCTGCACGGCCGCAGCTGCAAATTGTACAGACGCTTGAACCATTTCTCCAACAAATTGTTGGTATCCTGCTTCACGCTCTAAATCTGCTTGTATCTTTTTTTCTTCTACCGCTGCCATACCTTGTTGAAAGCTTGCATTTCTTTCTTGCTCTCGACGATTAGCTATAGATTTTTGAATCATTAGTAAAGCTGCATAATATAATGACATTGAATTATTATATCCTTGACCTCTTATAGGTTGATGATTTTGTATTTTATCAAAGCCATCTGTTATATCATCTAATAATGATAAACCATGTGTAGTAGAGTTAGGTATTATAAATTCTTGATTTGATATTGCTTTTGAGTTACTTAAAGCTTGTAATACTCCTATGGTATTATTATCAAAACCAGCTTTATTTAATAGGTTTTTATTATTTGGAAACTTAAAAGTATTACTATCTATTAATTTTAATAAATTATCAGTCTGCTGTTTTGTAAAACCTAAACTTTTTAATACTTGTTGTTTATTTCCTTGCAAAGCTATATTCGATGTGTTTTCTGGAGATAGTGATAATATTGCTAGTGCTTGTTGTTTATTGAAGCCCATAGATTGCAACTTAGATAGCTTGTCATTAACCTTATTTTCGCCACCATGTTTATTATAAAGGGACTCAAGCTGTTGTTTTTTATTTAAAGAGAGTAACGCATCATTTTGTTGTTCTTTGTTTAATCCCATGCCACTGAGAATAACACTTTTTCCAAAATTACTATTTACATTCTTTCCAGATAAATACTCCATATAATTTTTAGCTGAACGTAAATATCCTAAGTTTTTTTCTAGTTGAGCTTTTGTTTCTGGTGATATTTTTCCAGAGTTTACTTCTTGTAAAAATTTTCCTTTTTCGGTATTTATATCATTTAAGAATTTACTTGCATCATCTAATTGTTGTTTTGCTAAGGTAAATTCTTGTTTTGATAGCGGTTTATCAAGTACTGGCTGTGTATTTAATTTATTAACTTCTTCTAGTTTTTGATTATTATAACTATATTTGATACCCTCAGAATTTTCTAATGACCCTTTACCAACATTTTTTATTTGTTTATTATTCTTAATATTTTCAGGGTTGGTGTTGATATCATGTATTTCTGGATTATCAGGTATAGTATTTGGATTAATACTCATGTTATTTCCTCGTACTCAATTAAAATTTCTTAAAACTTTACTTTTAGAATCAGCAGTTGTTTTATAGGCATCTATTATATCTTGTATAGGAGCATTCATGTTGCTAATCATTTTTATTAACAATTTCATATTTTCATCTATAAATAATTGTACCTTCATCCATTTAGCACGTTCTTCTTTTGCATCAGCTGAAAGATTTGTTGCTTCATATCTTTGATGAGCAGCAATACCATTTGCTGTGGCAGAACTCATTTGCGTAGCACCAGCAGCTAAAGAAACTCCTTTTGTTATTTTGTCGGTAATGGCAACAAATTTTTCAGTAGCAGTAGCTACCCTTCCAGCGGCAGTAGCTACCGATCCAGCAGCACTTACTCCAGAAGCAGCCGCAGCTCCTAAAGATAAAACAACTATAAGGCCTGTAAGAAAAATAGTTGCAGCTAGCTGATTATCTTCACCAAACATTTTGGTCATCCAGCCACCTGTTTCTTGAGAAACTTGCATAGTAATCATCAAAGAAGTAGCAGTAACAATTAATGCAGCACCAGCAATGGCAGATGTACCTCCAGTAAATACCGCACCAGCTACCATAACAGCAGCTACAACTATCATTAACCCTGCACCTATATAACCTAGGATTTTACCTATGCCACCTGATTTTTTAGCTTCTTTGGATTTCTCAATAGATTCTAATATTTTCTCCATTTCTTTATTAGCTATTCGTTCTTTTTCTAATTGTTGTGCCTTTATTGTTTTTTGTTCAAGAACTATGCGACTATCACTTAACATAGACTTTACTTCCATCAATTTTAAAAGAGCTGTATCGGTATCTAGATCTTGTTCTCCTTTTGCTAAATCAGAAATAAAGCTGTTAACTTTATTTGTTATATCACTTCTTAATTGTTTAGGGGCTGATTTTATTCTAGAAAATTTATCTATTACTTCAAAAAAAGTATTGGATAATTTGATTATCTCTTCGGTTTTTTTGTTGGTTATTTCTTTAGTATTATCTTGTTGAATATTATCCTTTATTTTTTCATTTATTTTATCATAGTCTTGAGTATCACTTTTTAACTCTTTATTTTTTGGTTTGGTTTTTTCTAATAATTGTTCAGTCATTTCTAACTGGTTTTTAATTTTTTTCTTAGTTATGCTTTTTTCTATTACCTTTTTGTTAGTCTTTAATACATCATTTTTTGTTTGTTTATCTCCTTCTTCACTAGAAGCAAGTATAGATACAGCTTCTTTCATCCCTTGTTCTATTTGAACTGGAGACAAAGTAGGAGCATCTAATTTAGGTTGGTTTATTTTATTATTTAATAAAGTATTATCTTTTTTCTCTTTTGAAGAAAAGCTGTTTTTATCAGAAAAACCTTTATCCACTTTTTTATCTTTAAGGTTTTCTGGTTTAGCTTTTTTGTCTACATTATAATTTTTATCTATAGGAGCATCGTTTTGTATATTATCCATTTTAATTATCCATATTAACAGTTTTTTAACATGCTTTTAGCTTTTTTTACATAACTTTTATACTTATTATTATTTTTACCTGTTTCTATACATACTTCGTAAGCAAGTTTTGCTTTCTCTTTATCATTGCTCTTAAAGTGACAATCACCTAAATATAACATTGCTCTAGGATCATTAGAATCTAACATTGCTGCAAAGGAAAATAAATCTATAGCACTTTCGTATTTTTTTAACATTAATTGACAAGAAGCTAATGCCATAAAGTATTTTTTATTAAAATGATCGTAAAAACATAAAAATTGAAATATTTTTTGAGCATCATCATACTTTTCGCTATTGTATAAATTATATGCCATAGAATAAATAGACTCCATAGCATCGCTACTCATATTTTTTAGATCTTTTAATGTTCCACCAGAACTAAAATATTCTAATAGTAGGTCATCTTTGCCATCTAGATTAAACTCATCATGGTTATTCATAATATATTCCTTATAATTTATAATTGTGATTATTCTACGGCTTTTTGTAGAATGATTAGTTATGAAGCAGTTTTTTTCGATACTTTATCGAATTTATCTAATAAGCTAGTTAATAATTCAAAACTTTGGCTAAATTTATTGATGCGTTGCTGTAATTTGGTAGTTTCGATTTGAGATTGACTAGATATGGTATCAGCCCTAGTTTTCATTGTTCGTATAGCTGCATCCCATTCTGCAGCATTTAGTTTGTGATCCGTTCCAGGAATATCTAGTTTATGGTCTTCAAAATATTTTACTATATCATCTGGCATCTTAGTTTTGCCATCTTCACCTGCCTCAGCTTTTAAAGTAGTCATCCTAGCTATCATTTCATTTATTTCTTTTAGCTTTTTATTTACATCAGTTTCTATATATTTTATTTGCTCTGCTACTCCTGACTGTTGCAATTTAGCTAAAGCTACTAAAGTAGCGAAAGATGTTGAGTCTAGTCTTACACCCTTATGAATTGAATCTAACTCCTTATTTAAAAACTCTTCAACAAATTTTGCGCCGAATCCTATATATTGACCATTTTTCCAATTGTTAGAATCACCAACGGTACGTAACAAAGACATAGGAGCTTGAGTATGAACTAACTGTTTGCTATTTTCATCTAATTTACCAAAATATTGTAAAGCATTTAATGTTTTTCGATCAATTGCGACAAAATAGTTTTTCTCTGGTTCTTCTTCTTCGTTTTTACCAATATTCCTCAAAGCCTCTATATTTTCATCAGTAAAACCATCTTTTTTTATTTCGTTTATCAAATCATCTACAGGATTTACTGATGGTTGATATGTATCAGTGGGTCTCAGTGACATTATTCCCTGCCTTAAATACTAGTATTTGTTGC
>CAKNAD010000122.1 GCA_929200515.1 Candidatus Gorgonimonas leptogorgiae
AAAGCTTTTGATGATAAACGAGATATCAAAAAAATGACAGCAATAGACTTAAATATAACTCATGATAAACATTTTAAAAATCTAGTTGATTTGGAAGTTAAATTAGAAAAAACCAAAAACAGACACTTAATAAATACATTAACACAAAAAATAAAGAAGGAACAAGATTATCTTTCAATGATACAGAAAGAAATACAAAGAAGGAATAAAAATAATTAATTTTATATTAAACTTATTGATCTGAAAACCATCTGTGTATTAATAATCATTATTTTAATAATTTATTGATTACATTTCTATACACCTTTTATTTGGAAGTGTATATACACGTGGAAGTTGGAAATGCGGGTTTTCAGCAAGTGATTATAAGTTTTTAGCCAAGTCAGTGTTTCGCAAGTTATACACCTTTAGGTAGAAGCTGTATTTTTTTTATCGCCCCCACTGCATAACATTTGCCATATTTGCATATGGTTGGTATGCGCTAGATATGTCATCAATAAAAATGTAAGATCAACTGATACGACAACAAAAGACACAAATAAAAGTAATGTCGAGCGCAGACAATCAACGCCAATCTCTTTTAACAAATTTATAAGCTTGCGTTCTTGTTTTGGACTTTGAATATAACTCTGTATATCGCACTTCACACTACTAACACACCTAAAAATAGAAAAAGGTACTGCAAATACTATAGCACTAGCGATAGCAATAGGAGCACTAACAATAGCTAGACCAGTTACAATAGCTACTCTCCCAAATTGAGCAAATCTTGTGCTAATCTTAGTTTTTAGATCTTGAGCTTCTGCTGGAAAAGATTGATTGTGGTCTGTAAGTACAGCCTCACTGCTATTTTGTTTATTACCATGTTTAACATAGGTCGAGATATCATTAAAATAATTTACAGATTTCATAGTATAACCTCCTTGTTACGTCAATACTAAGGGGGGAATTATAACGTAAATTATAATTATTGTAAAGTTATATATTTACTTATAATGCAGATAAGTTTAATCAATCTGATAAATAATTATTTGTCAATATTGAATATCATAAAAAACACTGTTATCTTGTATGCTTTTAATAGAGTAAGCTATATTTGTGTTAAATTTAAATCCACAACAGCAAAATGCTGTAAAATTTATTGATACGCCTTTATTTGTATTAGCTGGGGCAGGTAGTGGTAAAACTAAAGTTATCACTAGTAAAATTGCCTATTTAATTGATAAATGCGGAATAAAAGCAAGTAATATAGTTGCAGTTACTTTTACTAATAAAGCTGGTAAAGAAATGCAAGCTAGGGTTAAGACTGCTTTATCTTCAAAGCAAACTAGAGGTCTTACTGTTGCTACATTTCATACTTTTGGGTTGAAAATAATTAGAAAACATTGCAAAGAACTAGGTTTAACTACTAATTTTACCATTGCTGACTCACAAGATGTATTAGGAATTATCGCCTCAATCACTAAAAAAGATCAAACTGAAGATAAAGAAAAAATAGTAGCGATTGCACAAAAAATTTCTAGCTGGAAAAATCAATTAGTAACCCCAGATACCGCAATATCAACAGCAAAAGATGATTTAGAGCAACAACAGGCATTGAGTTATCAAGAATATCAACGTATCTTAACTGCATACAATATGGTAGATTTTGATGACCTTATTAGTAAACCAGTGTATCTTTTTAAAACTAATAATGATATTTTAAAAATTTGGCAATATAAAGTACATTATTTACTAATTGATGAATATCAAGATACCAATATAGCTCAATACGAATTAGTGAAAACCTTAATACAGCACTCCGGAAAACTAACAGTAGTTGGCGATGATGACCAATCTATTTACTCTTGGCGTGGTGCAAACCCTAATAACCTTACAATGTTACAGCAAGACTACCCTAGTTTAAAGGTAATAAAATTAGAACAAAATTATCGTTCAACAACTACTATTTTGCAATCAGCAAATGCTTTAATCGCTAATAATAGTCACCTTTACGAAAAAAAACTATGGAGCGAATTAGGTATGGGTGATAAAATTCAAGTAATAAAATGTGATAACGAAGAAAAAGAAGCTGAAAGAGTAGCAGCAGAAATTTTAACTCATAAACTTAGAATGCAAACAAGATATAATCAGTACGCCATTTTATTTCGTAGTAATTTTCAATCTAGGATATTAGAGTTTAAATTACAAGAGTATGCAATTCCATATCAACTAAATGGCAGCGTATCTTTCTTTTCTAGAACTGAAATTAAAGATATTATGTGTTATTTGCGTTTATTAATTAACCCCGAAGACGATAACGCCTTTTTACGCATAGTGAATACTCCAAGGCGCGAACTAGGACCAGCTACTTTAGCAAAGCTAAGTGATTTTGCTAGAGCATCTAAGTTAAGCCTAGTATCAGCATGCGAACAGATTGATCTTAGCAAGCATTTAACTGCTAAACATATAAAAAAATTAACAGAGTTTACTAATTGGTTGCAGCAACTAAGACAACTGCTTGCGACTACAGAGCAACCGCTAGTTATTATTAAACAATTGATTGCCGAGTCTGGATACGAAGATTTTATCCACAAGCATTCAAATTCTCATAAACAAGCAGAAAGTAAAATAAAAAATATTAATTTGTTATTATCGAATATCGAGCGTAGATTATCGTCTATAGAAACAACAGATGATAATATCAATGCTCAAGAAAATACTGTAGAGAAAGTTATCTCTAGTTTATTATTGCAAGATATTTTAGAACGGCAAGAGGAAGAACAGCAACAAGATAAAGTACAGTTACTTACTATACATGCATCTAAAGGGTTAGAGTTTAATCATGTATTTATAATTGGCGTTGAGGAAAACATAATACCTCATAAAAACAGTATTATCTCTGAAGATATAGACGAGGAACGAAGATTAATGTATGTTGGCATTACTAGAGCAAAAAAAACGATAGCGTTAACCATGGCTGCTAGCCGTAGAATCGCTAATGAAACAGTTGATAGCCTGCCTAGCAGATTTATAGATGAAATTCCTACTAATATGGTTGACTTTAATGGTTTTTGTGCAGAAAATTCAAAAGAGTTAAAAAAACAAGTAGCAAAATCAGGTTTGGAAAGCTTGTATCAATCTCTTAATATGTAGTAACTATAAATTTATAGAGTGTAATAATTAATAATGGAGAATTTATGATTAACATTGCAATAAATGGCTACGGCCGCATAGGTAAAAATATAATAAAAGCTTTATACGAAAATAATCGTAATAAGGAATTTAAAATAGTTGCTATAAATGATTTAGGAAAACCCGAAGTAAATGCTCACTTAACTAAATATGATACTGTGCATGGTAGATTCAACGCTTCGGTAGAATTTGACTCAGAACATTTATACATTAATTCTGACCCTATAAAACTATTTTCTGAGAAAGATCCAGCAAACCTACCTTGGAAACAATTAAATATAGACGTAGTTTTAGAGTGCACAGGGTTATTTCGTAGCAAATCAGCTTGTCAAAAACATCTAGATGCTGGAGCTAAAAAAGTAATTGTTTCAGCACCAGGTTCTGATGTTGATGCAACTATAGTCTATGGAGTAAATCATCATATACTTAATAAAGATATGACAGTTATTTCTAATGCTTCCTGTACCACTAATTGTCTAGCACCAATAGCTAAAGTATTAAACGATGAAATTGGTATAGAAACTGGAATTATGACAACTATACATGCTTATACCAATGATCAGCGTTTAATTGATGTATCTAATTCAGATTGTTATCGTTCGCGTGCTGCAGGTTTAAACATGATACCTACAGCAACGGGTGCTGCTAGTGCGGTAGGTTTAGTAGTTCCTGAATTAAAAGGAAAATTTGACGGCATGGCAGTACGAGTACCTACCGCAAATGTTTCATTAATAGATATGAGTTTCATTGCTCAAAAAGATACTAACATAGAAGATATCAACAGAATAATAGCAGAAGCTAGTTGTACCGACGACTTAAAAAATGTTTTAAGTGTTAATCAACAACCACTAGTATCTTCCGACTTTAATCATAGTAACTTTTCTTGTAACTTTGATGCTACCCAAACTAAAGTTCAAGGAAGGTTAGTAAAAGTTATGGCTTGGTACGATAACGAATGGGGTTTTTCTAATCGCATGCTAGATACCGCTAAAGCTTTTGTTGGCTAAATATTGTATTAATAACAACAAGGATTAACATGCTACGACGCACTAAAATTGTTGCTACTTTAGGACCGTCTTCTGAATCCACGACAGAAATAACTAAGTTAATTAATGCCGGTATAGATTTAGTGCGGTTAAATTTTTCTCATGGTACTATAGAAGAACACGTCTATAGAGCTAATTTAGTACGTGAACTTTCTGTAAAACTAGGTCGATCTGTTGCTATTTTGGCAGATATGCAAGGTCCTAAAATTAGAATTAAAAAATTCAAAAATAATAGCGTTACTTTACAACAAGGTGATAGTTTTATATTAGATGCTACTTTAGACTCAAATGAGGGCGATGCGACTAAAGTAGGTCTTGATTATAAAGAATTACCTCAAGATTGCAAAGCACATGATATATTATTGCTTGATGATGGAAAAATTAAACTACAAGTAAAATCTACTACAAACAATAAAGTAACTACAGAAGTAATTACTGGTGGCCCTCTGTCAAATAATAAAGGGATTAATTTACAAGGTGGTGGAATATCGGCTTCAACTTTAACCGATAAAGATAAACAAGATATTAAAGCAGCTGTACAAAAATTAGATGCTGATTATATCGCCATTTCTTTTGTGCGGTGTGCCACAGATTTACAACAAGCAAAACAACTTATAGCACAAGCTGGTGGTGATGCTCAAGTAATAGCTAAAATTGAACGTGCTGAATTAGTAAACGACAACAATTTACTACGTGAAGTAATAGAAGAAGCAGATGCCATCATGGTTGCTAGAGGCGATTTAGGAGTTGAAATTGGTGATCCAGAATTAATAGGCGCACAAAAGCATATTATTAATGTAGCTCGTACTTTATACAAGCCTGTAATTACGGCAACACAAATGATGGAGTCAATGATACATAATAGTCAACCAACTAGAGCAGAAGTTTTTGATGTTGCTAATGCAGTACTCGATGGCACCGATGCCGTAATGCTATCCGCAGAAACTGCTACAGGGCAAGGTCCAAGTGAAGTAGTAACAGCCATGAGTAACATTTGTATAGGTGCTGAGAAAAAAACAGTAGAATTTATGGCAGAACGTCGTTTTAGTATGCTAGATTATTCCGATCAAACTATTGCTCAAGCTGCGTTATTTGCTGCTAATCATCATGCTGATATTAAAGCTATAGTATGTTTAACTAAAAGTGGATTAACACCACTATGGATGTCGCGTATTAATACAAAACTGCCTATTTTTGCCGTTACTCGTAACGAAGAAACCCGAAGATTAGTAACCTTATACCGTGGAGTACATGCTGTTTTAGTTGACTTTAGCCATGAATTATCGCAATATCAAGGGGCTGAAGTTATCAAACAATTGTTAGACAATAACTTTTTAACTACTGGAATGAAAATTATACTAACTAGTGGCGATAAACAAGGCACTAATTGTATGCAAATTTTACAGCTGTAATTTGTAAGTGTTTAGTAAAAGTTTTATAAAGCAAAAATAGTATCGCAGTTTAAAAGTCAAAAAAGATTCTAGTCTGCAGATTGACTTCCTTTCCCCCACTAAGCACAAGTGCTATCTTGGGGGATTCCTTCTACAAGACGACAATGCTCATCGCATAAATACAGAGTATTTCCTTATTCGATACATACTCTACATTTCTGATTGCTACAATGTAGCACGGGTATGCCGTCTCGCTTGATTATGAGTAGAGTTTTCGTAATCGCAGTAGACCGTGAAGCCAAAAATAATCCGTCTCTACTCTCAGAAAAACAGAAACTGTATTGGAAAAGCAAGTTTTTTTGTGGCTATTCATCTCCCCCCAAGACTACATCTATGGAGGAAGAATTCCGCCACGTTAGTTAAAAAGGTTTAGTTCTGTTTTAAATTAAACTTTGTTAACTCTAAAATTTGCCGTTCACATATTTCACATGTATGCACATAAAATAGTTTAAAAAGATATTTTATGTGCTTTTAATATCTGAAAAAAATATACACATAACAAAAGCACAGACAAACTAAGAAATTGCCACATACTATATACTATGTGTACTCAATGTACTTCTGCGTTTTTATTTGCAGGTGTTGTTTTTATCTCTGATACTATAGGTCTAACATCTAATTGGTTAGCAAAACTTTTCTTACATACAGAGCATCTAGTTATTTTATTTTTAACCATTGTTTTAGCACATTTTTTATGTACTTTATGGCCACAGGGTAATATGTGACATCCGATAAAAGTATCTTCTAAACAAATAAAACATTCATCATGTGCACAATTTTCTCTACATTTATGATTGTTTTTAGACTTTACATCTAAACAAATACCACAGATATCACAATGAAAAGCTCTATCAATACCACCAGTTCTACAAATACCACATTTTTTACAATGATATGGTTTCTCTTTTATACCTGTTAAATGTTTACATATTTTACAAGCATAATCAGAAAATTTAGTATGACACCTTATGCAAGAATGAAAAGTTTCTGGATTAAAATCTTGTTTATGCTTACATATTAAGCATTGTAATTTTTCTATATTATTAGAATTCAATTTATCTTGTTTACAATTGTTTGGTCTTATATTTTTCTTATTGTGACACTTATGGCAACACCAGTATTTAGAACAGTCACAATTAAATTTAACTACACATTTACGCTTATATTTAGTACATGGTGGTTTAATAGTTTTATTATTGTATCTTAATATATCTTGGATAATTTCTTGTTTTGTAGTTGTAGTAGGTACATTATGAAATATACTAAATAGCTTTGCCTTAATAATATTATTTTTAATTTGAAAGTTTGATAATAAATCAACCAAAAACTCGTCAGCAACAACATTGTCTGTTTTATATAAATCGATATGATTAAATGTTGTATCATTTGAATTTCTGCATTCAGATAACAATTTTTCTGAGGTTGTTGCACCTGGTAAAAAATTATTATCTGTAACTGTATTTTTACTGTTATCTAAATTATTAATACAGTTGCTAATATCATCATCCTTAATAAATTCATATTTATACTGTAGATGCATTAAATCGTTACTTGTGCTTATTTCAGCTATTTCATTTGTATTGTTATTAGTTAATTCTAAAGTATAATCAATAAATTCCCATTCAAAGATATTATCGTCACAATTTAATAACGACTTTCTAGCAGAAGCAAAATCATAAAACCCCATAAAATTATTTATTGCAGTTTTACAAAGTATTAAATTAAGAGTTATTTTATTGTTTTTTGTATTGAAAGAAACTTTATTTATTAAGGCAATTGGCAAGCGTATATCTTCTGTATGTTTGTGAGATGTAATCTCAGGAATAAAAAGTACAGTTTTTGATTGTTCTATAGTTTTAAATATTAGTAGTTGTAAATTAACAAATTGCTCTTTTGTTATTTTGTATTTAGAATCAAAGTCATTTTCTGTTAATAAAAGATCATCTATAGTAGACACGGCTGAAGATAGAATCCTGCCTGAGAAATTAAAATCATCTAGCATATTAAGATTTTCAGGCATAAATAAACCATAGGATCCTAACAGGGATTGAGAAAGAGTTTGTATTTTTTCGGCACTAAAAATATCAGATAAATGCTGTTCTTCTAAATAATTATGAATATTCTTTAGAAGTAATTCCGTTTCTTTGTTAATCAAAGACGGGTTTACATTTAATAAGCCATAATCTTTTATAGTAGGGCTAAGGTAATTACTTCTAAGAAATTTATTCATGCTTGTAATTTTATAAGAAGAATTTATACTTCTAGGTATATTCGGTATAAGTGCAAATAATGCATTTACATATTCATATGAAAGCTCTATTTCTTCATCAATTGTATTGGTTTCAATTAATTTCATGAATTTATTATAATCTATATAGCCATACACTTTAATAATATTAGGCTCTATATTTAAATCTGCTGCATAAGTTTTATGAAATATTGCCCCTGTAGAATTATAATTTTCTTTAGAATCGTTTGATAACTGGTTAGAAAGCAAACCTCCTAGTGCTGGATAAGAAATTATCAATACTAGCAATATTAGGATGCTAATGCTTTTTTTTGTTATTGTATTTATAAGGTTCATTATTGTATTAAAATATATTTTAGAAGATTAAAAGTTAAATAAGTTAAAATTATTTTTGCAAAAATAATTTTGGTTAATTTTAGAGTATATTAGTTTTATTTGCAACTATATAAGTAATTTTTATACTTAGCAAATAAAAAGTACATGGCAACTAAAAATTTGCCATGTATTATATACACATGGCAGATGGAAATGCAAGGTTTCAGGGCTAAAGAAAAAGATCTAATTCGAGGCAAAATGCTGCCCGAATGC
>CAKNAD010000123.1:0-1707 GCA_929200515.1 Candidatus Gorgonimonas leptogorgiae
TTGAAATGCACTTGCATTTGGGCAGTATTTTGCATTGAATTAAACCATTTTACTTGTCCTTGGAACCTATAATTTTCATTTGTTAGGTGTATAGACACAGCTTTAATATTTTAGTTTTGTTATAGACATCTTTTTAATAAGTAATTTTGTAAAATTAGGATACACTATGGGTAGAGAAAATAGTGTTAGTAGAGTTGTTGTAAATAATGCTGTTAATAGAGGCAATGATAATTCCGATGATAGCGATGAATCTCCCAATTCTCCTGTAGGATCATTGAAAGGCCATTCTGTAAAAGCAACGCCTGGAAAACCATATGCATCAAGTGCTGATGATAAAAAAGCAGAAACACGTAGAGATAGTTTTAAATCAGCCTCAGGTTCAAAGATTAGTGATGTTACATCAATCATAAGTACAGATGATAGTCGACCATACACCGGAAGAGATAATTATCAACCACAAAAAACACCTTCAGTAGCTTCAAGTAGCGATACTATTATTGATGATGCAAGTCTAGATGCTATCGATTTAGGTATAAAAAAGAAATCTATTTTTTCTGAAATACGTGATTTATTTTCTAAAAGGGTAACATTCAAGAAGTTAGTTTTGATATATTTTCCTATAGCTGTTGCTCTTATAATGGGTGTCTCATTAGGTTTGGGATACCCCTTAGCAATGGGGGTTGGACTCGCTATTATATATTTTGCAGGTGGCATGATAATAAAACATATGGTTCAATCTAAACCTTACGATGACAGCCCTGTTATTAGAGAAAGTAAAGATAAACTTAGAGAAATAATAGAGAAATTAAAAGAAAGCGAGCAAAGATTAGTTGATGCTGGCATAAAAGAAGAAGCCTGCCCCTTTGACATCACTATAGAAGATGAAGGCGAAGTTGATAAAGACAAAAAAGAGATTAAGGATCCTAGTACATTATCCATAAAGCAGAAAATATGGAAAAAACTTAAAATAGCAGCTACTTTTATTTTAGGAGCTACTATTGTAGCTCTTGGGATAGCGTTCATCGTTGGGACTGGAGGAGTATTTGGAGTAATAGGGATTGCTATAGCATCAGTGCTGGGTGTTCTTTGTATTGGTAAGGGAGTAACTATGGTGTTAGACGACATAGATGAAAAGCAAGCATTTCTTGATAGCCAAAAGAATAGTACAACTAATACAAATACTAGCGATGATAACGACAATAAAGATGCATTATCTGATAAAAGTGGTGCAACAGATAACAAAAAAGCGTATACGGGAGATGAAGTACAAGATACTCTAAATTATATAGATAAGACAAGCGAACTTGAAAACGATAAGATAATAGAGGACCCTAGACCTATATGGGGGAAGGTTGCACCGCCTTTAGATCCTTCGCAGCTGCCTGATCATCTGCCATCTATACAGGGACTAAAGAAGAAGATGGCTCTAGATAAGAAGAGGAAACTAGAGAATAGTATAGATCTAGAGAATAGTATAGATCAAGAGAAGAAGAAAGATCTAGGTGAGAGTCTACCATATGATATGTTTAACAACCCACCCCCGCCTTTTAATCTAGGAGGTTCAGGTTCTTTAAATCCAGCTACCTCCCTCCATGGTGAAGACCGACACACATTAGATAGTACTTCAGATACAATAAATAAAACAACAGCAACAACAGCAACAAATGCAGAAAACGACACATATAATTTAACAAGATTTAAAGATGC
>CAKNAD010000123.1:1807-8496 GCA_929200515.1 Candidatus Gorgonimonas leptogorgiae
CAACAGCAACAAATGCAGAAAACGACACATATAATTTAACAAGATTTAAAGATGCACATGATGGAAAAAGTAATAATGTATCATTTAGGAAAGCAACAAATGAACTACAACAAGGTCAGAAAAAAACTCATTGGATGTGGTATGTTTTTCCACAATCAGCAGAGTTTAGTCAGTCAGAAAGAGGCAAGTTTTATGGAATAAAGAGCCAAGAAGAAGCTCTTGCTTATATGAACGATCCTATATTAGGCATAAGGCTAGTTAATTGCACAAAATATGTTTTAACGCATAAAGATAAATCATTAGAATCTATCTTTAATAGCAGAGGCGATGCTAAAAAGTTTCATTCATGCATGCAACTTTTTAATGATACACTGCATGATTACATTAAGAAGGGCAAACAACTACCCTGGTGGCTTAAAGATGAAAAGGATATCTTTTCTAAAGGGCTAAGAAAAAAATAGGTCTCTATAAATTTAAACAATAAATTTAATTATTAATTCACCGCCTAAAGTACTGCCTATATTAATAAATAGGCAGAAATAATTGACTAATTTTTAGTCGTCGCTAGCACCAAGTAAATGTAACATAGCAGTAAATAAATTATAAATATTTAAATAAAGAGAAACTGTAGCTAAAATATAATTAGTTTCGCCTCCATGAATAATTCTGCTAGTATCAAATAGAATTAATCCAGACATTAACAGAACAATCATGGCAGATAAAGCCAAGTGCATTGCTGGAGCGTTAAAAAACAATAAAGCTATACCAGCTATCACCGCTACAATAAGCCCTACCATCAAAAAGCCACCTAAAAAAGAAAAGTCTTTTTTAGTAGTAAGTACATAACCAGATAGAGCAAAGAACACTAGTGCTGTTCCACCTAAAGCTTGTAATACAATCGATGGGCCATTAGCTAAGCTTAGGTAATGACTAAGCATTGGACCTAAAGACATTCCCATTAATCCAGTAAACACAAAAACTGAAATGAGACCTTTAGCTGAATTAGCTGTTTTATGCACTACAAACAGGGTAACTAAAGCAGCTAAAGAACAAACTAAAGCCATTCCGTGAGATAAGTTGATTAGCATTGAAAAGCCAGCTGTGCAAGCGCTAAACAATAAAGTTACAGCTAACAACATATAAGTATTTTTAAGTACATTGCTAACTTCTATATGCTTAGTATCGCTTGCATAGTCAAAATTAGGCGGTATGAAAGTATCGTTATTTTTACCCTTTTGCATAATATTATTCCCCTTTAAAATTAACAACTAGTTAATACTATTATAGGTACTAAATTAATTTTTTAAAGTCAATTAATTAAATTATTTACGCAATTTACGTGCATTCATCAGCAACGAACCAAATGCCCCCATTGGTTTTTCTTTTTTGGTCTGTTGATTGTTATCTGATTTATAATATTGTTTTACAGTTTTTTTATGCGAATAGTTATTAGCTTTGCTATTTTTACTAATTGTGTTAGTTTTTTCAGCAGAACTTATTTTAACATGGTCATTAATTTTCATAGATAATTCTATTCTTTTACGCGCCACGTCAACACTAATAACTTTTACTTTTACTATATCGCCTACTTTGACTACAGCTCTTGGATCATTAATAAATTTATCAGTAATGGCAGATATATGCACCAAACCATCTTGATGCACGCCTACATCTACAAAAGCACCAAATTTAGTAACATTAGTAATAACACCCTCTAATATCGAGCCTACTACTAAATCTTCAATATTATTAATATCTTCTTTAAAAGTTGCAGTTTTAAAATCACCACGGGGGTCTCTACCTGGTTTATCTAGCTCTTTTAAAATGTCTTTTATAGTAATTTCACCAAATTTGTTATCAGCAAAATCTTTAGCTTGCAAGCCAGATAAAAACACTGAATCGCCGATCATATTTTGGATTGATTTATTAGTTACTTTTGCTATTTTTTCAACCAATGGGTAGGCTTCAGGATGCACGCACGAAGAATCTAATACGTTATCGGCATTCATTATTCGTAAAAAACCAGCGGATTGCTCAAATGCTTTAGCGCCAAATCTGGTTATTTGCATTAATTGCTGCCGATTAGTAAAAGCGCCATTGGTATTTCTATAATCAATAATTTTTTCTGCTGTCAATTTATTTAAACCAGAAACATAAGATAACAACTCACATGATGCTGTATTTAAATCAACTCCTACCTTATTAACACAGCTTTCTATAGAGTTTCCTAGTGATTTAGTTAAATTAACCTGATTTACATCATGTTGGTATTGACCTACACCTATTGACTTTGGTTCAATTTTTACTAATTCTGCTAGCGGATCTTGTAATCTGCGTCCTATAGATACCGCACCTCTTATTGATACATCTAGCTGTGGTAACTCTTTTGATGCTAGCTCTGATGCTGAATACACAGAAGCTCCAGCTTCACTAACAATTGCTTTGGTAAGTTGTAATTTAGGAAATTTTTTAATTAGCTCTGCAACTAGTTTATCTGTTTCTCGGGAAGCAGTACCATTACCTATGCCGATTAATTTAATATTATAAGCCAAGCATAAAGTAGCCAATTTACCTAAAGATTCTTGCCATTTTCGCTGTGGCGCATGTGGATATATAGTAGCGTGTTCTACGCATTTTCCAGTTTCATCTAGTACCGCAACTTTTACTCCAGTACGTAATCCTGGGTCAAGACCAATTGTTGGCTGCATTCCCGCAGGCGGAAATAATAATAAATCTTTTAAGTTATCAGCAAAGACATTAATAGCTTCAGATTCAGCTGTTTCTCTAGATTTAGTTATTAATTCTGCTTCAAGTTGTGGTAACAGTTTTATTTTCCAGCACCAGCGTACTGTGGTGGTTAACCAATTATCTGCTGCTCTATTGTTATTTTCAATAGCAAAAAAGTCAGCGATTATTTGCTCACACTGAGAAAAATCAGCAGTGTTTTCTAGTTCACTAGGCAAAACAATTTTAAGCCTGATAACACCAAGCTTTCTACCTCTTAGCATTGCTAGCATACGATGAGACGGCACTGTTTTTATTTTTTCTTGATGATCAAAATAATCACTAAATTTAATATCTTCTGGTTTATCTTCTACTTTTTTAGCTTGAATTAATCCGTCATTCCACAGTAAATCTCGTAACCTACCTATAACTTCCGCTTGTTCGCTAAAGCGCTCCATTAGAATATGTCTAGCTCCTTCAAGAGCAGATTTTGCATCTTTGATTTCATCATTAATGAATTTAGCAGCTTCTTGTTCAGGATCTAATGTAGGGTTAGCATGTAATAAGTCAGCTAATGGCTCTAAACCTTGTTTTTTAGCTATTTGAGCCTTACTAGTTCTTTTAGGTTTATATGGTAGATATAAATCTTCTAATTTTACTTTAGTCTCTGCTTGTTGTATTTTAGCAGCTAACTCTTCGGTTAATTTCCCTTGCTCTGTTATTGATTTTATAACTGTAGACTTTCTGTCTTCTAATTCTCTAATATATACTAGTTTCTCTTCTAACTCTCTAAGCTGAATATCGTTTAACCCGCCAGTTTTTTCTTTGCGGTAACGAGCAATAAATGGTACTGTAGACCCTTCATCTAAAAGCTTAATAGCTTCTTGTACTTGCTTATTATTTACATTTAATTCATTCGCTATACGAATAGAAACTGATTCCATAAAAATTTCTCGTTGTTTTATTACTTTACTGTCGTGCTAGTCTAATAGGAGTTATGTTAGTTGTAGATGTGCTACGCCAAGGGTTTATATCTAAACCGCCACGTCGCAAATACTGAGCTCCTACTGTTAATTCAATAAAATTAAAATGCTTACACAAATCAACAAAAATTCGCTCTACACAGGTTTCATGAAACTCCTGATGGTTCCGCAAAGAACATACATATTTTAATAAACTACTATGATTAATTGGTTCGCCAGTATAAGAAACAATTAATGTTCCCCAGTCTGGTTGCCCAGTTACTGGGCAATTTGATTTTAATAAATTAGTATGAATGGTTTCGGTTATTGCTTCAGTAGAGTCATAGCTTTTATTTGCCAATAAATAGTCTGAATTATAAGTATAAGAGTCAATTGTTATGTCAATGCTATCTAAGCAGGTTCCAAGTTTGCTAAATTGATTGTTTTGCAACTGCTCAATACTGATTAGCTCTACTACTACCGAAGCTTCAACTACATTAGATAAATCCTTGGTTAATAACTCAGTTACAACTTGATTACTGTTAAATACTGAATTGTTAAATGAATTTAAATATAGCTTGAATGATTTTGATTCAATTAAATATTTAGAATCGCATGGTATGTGAAATCTAGCAATACATACTTCTGGCTTTCCAGATGCTAACAACCATGACATCTCGTAGCAATTCCAAATATCGTAACCGCAAAACGGTAAATTATTGCTGTTTATAGATAGATCATTACGATTATCTTGTCGGTTTATCTGGTAGAGCAATGTTGGATCATAACTCTGGGGGTAATTACTTTGTTTTCCTAAGGGCGATAAATCTACAGAACCACTCATTTAAGATTTTAATCCTTTACCTGTGTTTAAAAAATGCATGCTAATTGCTGTTAATACCGCTATACATCCTAACATAATCAATAAAGAAGGCATAATAAACGATGTTGATCCATCTATGGAACCTGCTCCTATTAGACTATAGCGAAATGTGCTTACTTGGTACAATATAGGATTAAAATGTGATATTTTTTGCCAAATTTCTGGAAGAATATCGGTAGAATAAAACACGCCTCCTAGGTAAGTCATGGGGCTTAACACAAAAGTAGGAATAATAGAAACATCGTCAAATTTATTAGCATAAATGGCGTTAATAAAACCAGTAAGAGCAAATATTATTGATGTAAGTAATATGGTTATCAATGCTAAAGGCCAATTAAATATTTTTATAGGTATAAACATTAATCCAACTAACAATGTTAACACACCTGTTAATAAACCTCTAGCTACTCCACCAAAAACATAACCACATAAAATAGTCCAATTACTAGCGGAAGAAACTAATAGTTCTTCTATACTACGCTGAAATTTATTACCAAAAAAACTAGAAGCTACATTAACATAACTATTATTTACTACAGGCATTAACACCAAACCAGGCAACACATATTCAATATATCTTATACCACCCATAGTTTTTATTTGCGAGCCTATCACTGTGCCAAAAATAAGCATATACAATACTAAAGATATTAACGATGGTAAAATAGTTTGTGGCCAAATACGTAAAAATCTACGTACTTCTAGTCTACATAATGTAAACAAAGCAACACGATTAGAGTAATTAGTTATCATTATGACGAATGTACCTGTTTTTGATTAGTGATGCGCATATAAAGTTGCTCTAGTTTATTTGATGCATTAGATATACTTGTTATTTGTATATTAGCTTGGTCTAATAGTTTAAAAAGGCTATTAAGACCGGCATTAGCATCGATAGTAACTTCCAAAGAATGGTCGTTAATTTTCTTTATTTTATATCCTTTTGTCTGCGGAAGCTGTTCTATTTTATTTATAGAAGTTAATAATAATTTCTCATTTGCGGAAGATTCTAATAGATTACGCATTGAGCTTTGATGGGCTATTTTACCATTATGAATAATAGCTACTTTGTTGCATAGCCTTTCGGCTTCTTCAAGATAATGAGTAGTTAAAATAATAGTTTTACCATTGCTATTGATAGATTTTACTAGCTTCCATAAGCTATGTCTTAGCTCAACATCGACCCCAGCTGTTGGTTCATCTAATATTATTATATCAGGGTCGTGAATCATTGCTCTAGCAATCATTAGCCTACGCTTCATGCCCCCAGATAAAGCACCAGCTTGCACATTACGTTTATCTTTTAAGTCTAATATTTCTAGGTAATAATCAACATTAGCCTGTGCTTTACTTTTAGGTATACCAAAATAACCTGCTTGCGTTAATAAAATATGTTCTACTTGTTCAAAACGGTTAGCATTAAACTCTTGGGGAACCAAGCCTAAATGCCTTTTAATTTTGGCACTATGGGAATCTAGGTCATAGCCTAAAATAGAGACTTTACCTGCTGTTTTATTTACTAATGAACAAATTATGCCAATGGTAGTGGATTTTCCTGCACCATTTGGACCTAACAAAGCAAAGCAATCGCCTTGTTGTATTTGTAAACTAATTCCCTTTAGAGCGACATTCCCGCCTTTGTATATTTTTTTTAATTCATGCAATTCTAGAACAGTATTCATAAGAAGTTATTATCGCCCTTAATTGTGTACACCTTTTTACTGCAAGCACAAAATATTAGTACTTAATAAAAAGATTAAAATATTCATTATACTATAAATTTTTGCCATGATTTGATAGCAATTAACCTATTTTAAATTAGCTATATAAAGACGTTCACCAAATAAATAGTTAATTTGAGTAGTAAAGTATTATAAAACATTTTTTTTTATGGATACAACTATTTAGGTAATAGATTTTAATGTTAGTTATATTTAGCAACTTTTGTTTTCTACATGATGGACATTTTATTGTTAATTCAGCCATTATATTATTTTTTGAAATGCGGATAGAAAATCTCAATATAACACATCAACATTTTTGAGTCATTACCAATCTACGAAACACTAACGCAGGATAAAAGCTTAGAAGCCTTGCCCTCTGGGGGCTATTAAAAAAAT
>CAKNAD010000124.1 GCA_929200515.1 Candidatus Gorgonimonas leptogorgiae
TTAAACCATTTTACTTAGCCCTGAAACCTAGCATTTTCATCTGCTACGTGTATATCTCGCAACTAAAGGAGCGGGTTTTACGGCACTTTTTGATAATAAGCTAAAAATATAATAAGCTAAAAATTTATATTTTATCTAAATAGGATTAAATATAAAGGTAAAATAGTTAAACTTTTATTAAAAAAACAACTGTTTTTCAATATCTTGCTATTATTTTTAAGAAAATTTGTCTGTGATTTGATTTTATGTCTTTTTATATCATCAAGGGAATTGATAATAAAATGTATTTTTAGCTAGGAAACGTATCATCTTTATGGTATACTGCCACTTTTTTAAATTATTAGTAATTTAATTAGGTATAAGCAAGTTTAATTAGGTATAAGCAAGTACTTAATTGAAAGGAATAAATGTAAATTACTTAAAGGAATAACGTAGTATTATGGCAAATATCAGCCCCCTATCTCCAATAAGCCCACAAACACAAGCACATTCACAGAATATTTCACATCAAGATAGCAAACAAAAAACAAATCCTGTAAGTATTGTTGAACCAAGTAAAAATCTAGTAGTTGATGCTCAAGCAAATTCAACTGCTAGTGAGCAGCAAATGCATAGGCCTGATAGTTCAAGATCAGCTTCTATAGTGGCAACGATAGCAGAAAAAATAAATATTGTAGCATCTAGCTCATACAAAACATTAGTTGATTGGTACAATACTAGTACAAAGCAAGTACCAACAGATTTACAATTAAACCCCATTACTATCATTGACAATAATGCAGATAACAGCTTGCAAAATATTTTAAATTTAGACTATAGTGCATCTACTATAACTTTAGATAATAAAAAAATAAAACAGCTATTAGCTAAATTAGAACTAGAACTAAATTGCTTGAAACGATTATTTTCCGACGATGTTTCTTTATGTGTTACTGAATATCTAGAGGTTTTTTTACCTGCAAGAAATATAGAACAAATTAAAAAAGTAGCTTCAATATATAAAAAATTACAAAGCTTTTTAATATCTCAAGATGCAGATAAATATTTATATGCAAAGAAAATATGTAAAGACGTAGAAGAATGTTTTAACTTGCATAGACACAATATTTGTATGTCTTTGATTACTCACTTAGATAGTAGATATAATATAAATGAAATATTAAATATAGACAACACTGTTATTGAACACGCTTTAATTAATATTTTGCAAACAATAACACTTGAAATTAAAAATTCAAATAAATATAGCGAACATTATTTAACTAAATGGTTCAATAATGAAAAACTAGATGTATTAAAAAATAGACTAGATAAAACTAGCACATTTATGCTAGAAAAATCGTTTTATAGTTCTACAGTAGTAATATCATTATACTATCTTATAGGATGTCACGAAGAGGCGATACAGCTTATAAAAAATAAAGCTTTAAATTTTGAAAAAGAAACTATAGTTGATCTTGTATACAGCAATTGTATAACTGATACAATTGATAATTTTGTAAGTTTTCTTAATTATAATATAGAACATTTAAAAATAATTAAATATTTAGAGATTACTCCTGAAAAAAATAACAAAAAGTCTTTTTTGTTAAATAGTAGCGCTATTCTTATCAGTTTAAAGCAAGTGGCGGAGCAGGTATTTTCTTATTGGTTTACCGGAAGTAAAGAAGAAAACGATAATCCAGATGCTATTTTAAATTATATAGCAAAATATTATTCTGACGGTACTACAAAAGATTATACAGAAGTATGCTCGCCTATAATAAACAAACTTTTATATGAATTTAGCATGTTTAATAAACAACTATATATCATGCTAACAGCAAACAGTTTTAGAGCAATACATAACTATAAATATATAAATTTTCTTCTATATAGAGTAAATATCGATAAATTACTAGATGGTGAATTACAAGATGACGAATTACCAAAGGTAGTAAATAAAATAAAAAAACATCTTAATCATCTGCACTATTATGGCACAGGCAAAGAAAATTTTATTTTAAATAGACAGCAAGCGATTAAATTGTTAGATGGCTGTTGTAAAACAAAAACCAATTTGCAAGATATAGACAAGAAACTTGCATCAGCATTGTTTGCTATAGATAAATCATGTAAAAAATCTATGGCGATGTTATGTTATGATGAAAAAAAATTTATAGATTGTATTTGTGAAAAATTCCGTGTACTTAATAGAGAAGCCCAGCAACTGATAGAATCGGATAATGAAATTACAAATGATAAAGACAGCAATCATATTGAAATTATATTAGATCATTCATTACATAATAACAGTGAAAAAAATATATTTGCTGTAAATACATCGGCAATATCCTTTAAAAAAAAGCAAACTAGTGAAAATATAGACATAGAAACAATTAAAGAATATTGCAAAAAAGTAAAAAATGAACTAGCTGTGTTTGCTATTGAGGGCTTAAATGTAATAAAAATAGAAACAGATAATAATATAATTAAATATTACATATCTGAAAATGACATAGATAAAATCAAAAAATTTCAACACTATGCAACCTTTTTAAGACATAACCTAGAAAAAACAACTAAAAAATTCTTGTTACAAAACGATGGTGGAAATTTAATAGAATTGCATGGACTACTATTATTAGCTATATTAGAAAAAAACTTATTAGTATATGAGAATACATATAATAATCTTTTGCTAGAATCTACAGTAGAAATAAATGCTTTCAATGCTCATAAAAGCAAGATTATTTCTATAATAAACGACTATTCAGCTATTAGAGAACAATCAAATATAAGAACAAGTTATTCCAAAGTACTCCCTTATATTTTTTACAATAGTCTGATTATCAAAGAGATAATTCAACTAAAACAATCGCCAAATGAAATAAATAGTTTTTTATATACTTTAAGGAATAATCATTATTTTAAAGATGTAGCAGAAAAAAGCATAAAAAAACTAACAGAATCTTTATTTACTGAAGAATATCAATATATATCATTTCTACAAGAAATTATTACTTATCATATTTTAATAGGTAACTATGATGAGGCACTAAATATTTCGCAAAAATATATGAGAAAAACAAAAGATACAAGCTATGATTACAAGTCATCTAACGTGCAAAATAAAAATAATTTAACAGCTTATATGATAAGACTTAATAGTATTGTTAAATATACATTAGAAACTATAGAATTAAAATCTGCCACTAATAAAAATAAAATTTTAGGAATACTAAAAGCAAATAAAGAAATATTAGAAAATATTAGCAATTACCAGTGTAAAACACAAAGTGATTTTAAATTATTACAAAATAAAATAGATCAACTACAATTAGATGTAGCAAAAAAAGAAAAAACTGCAAAGAAAATAAAAGCACAAACTGAAAAAAGTAAAAAATCAGTTATAGCAACATCAAAACAACGAGACAGTAGCAATTTTACTAAAGAAAAATCAGATATACCAAACGATCAAAAGCAATCTGAGATTACAATTTTTACTGAGCCTAAACAACAACAGCAAAAAAAACAATTTCCAACTGATGAAGATATATTTTTTCCAATAGATACTCAATTAAACTATCTAGTGGTAGACAATCATGATACTGCCCCCAAAAAAAGCAATAAAAAAATAAGCAATAAGAGAAAAAGTATATTAAATAAGAAAGACGATGATAAACGTACAACTAATAATTCGTCTATAAGCAAGGATATTATAC
This sequence comes from Candidatus Gorgonimonas leptogorgiae, assembly GCA_929200515.1. Lineage (GTDB taxonomy): Bacteria > Pseudomonadota > Gammaproteobacteria > Pseudomonadales > Endozoicomonadaceae > CAKMZJ01. The sequence goes on from CAKNAD010000124.1 coordinate 3,705, forward strand.
TAGAACCAGTTATAACAGATACTATCCAAATAGGAAATTCAACAGAAACAAAAGCTACAAAGCTTAAAAATCCTGAAAATAATCCTATTCAAAATATACTACAAGCTACGCCAAATCTTAGTCAAACTATTCTTGATCAACTTGGAAATCAGTTAAAAGCTTCAACTAAAATTAATAACAATGAGCCGATACCAGTTTTTAATAACCAAGAAGAATCTTCATATCTTAATAAAGATGAAGACCTAGTAAATAATAACATCTCAGAAACTAATTCAGCTACAAAAAAGAAAAAGAAGAAAAAGAAGAAGAAAAAAGAGGAGACAGTTCCTAATGTGATTACACCCGCTACAGATAATGCACCAATTAATAGCAGTAATCATGTAACCAAAATTAATAGCGATCAAGCGATTATAAATGAATTTCAAAAAGTGATCAAATGCCTATATGAAGATAATATTATCAAATCGTTAAGTGGTGAAATTAGTTTAACCTCTAGTTATCAAGATCCGGTTGCTCTAGATGATATAAATAGTGCCCTTCTCGATCATATTGATAAAGAAACCACTCCTATAACTTCAAAAGTAGATTATCTTTATGGTTTTATTATAAAGCTAAATAAATCTAAACAAATATCTCTACAGGTAAGTAAAAATAAGTTACATAAATTGGTTGCTGAGTTATTTACCGTGGGCATAGATAATATAGATAATATCACATTAGATAATACAACAAATAATAATGCAGATATTATAATTAAATTAGATGTTAGCAAGAAAAGATTAATAACAGAACAGCAAATTTTAGAACTCTGTAAATTGTCTAAATTAGAGTTTATTGATGATATTGATTATAAAATTACTGCTGATAATCTAGGAGAATTACGACCTGTAACATTAATACAAAAAAATTCAGATTCAACAGACTCTAGCCTGTTAGATATTTCGCTGTTCACAGATTATGAGCTCAACCCTATTGAATCTAGATATAGCAATTTACCAAAAGTTATAAAAAAGCATCCCTTACCTGAGGAAAAAAATACATTTAGTTATTATATGCAAAAATGTAATAATTATTTAATTGATAATCTTAACTATCTTGATCATTTACTTGATATATCTAACATAATAGTTGAACCAGATACAGGTAGATTGTATTTACAAACGGCAGTAATTAATCAGTTTAATAAAGTTACTAAGATTCATAACCATTTAAAGCTTATAGTAAATAAATATGCAGAACATACAGATTTACATGATCCAACTTTTGTAAATAATTTATCAATATGTATAGCAGCAGAAAATTTATTTTTAACTTGTCAGATGGGATTTATTAAAATAATGATTTCAGATGCAATAAAGAATAAACAAGAAATTTTATCTGTGGATAAAAAACATTTTTTGAATATTTGCTTAGTTTGCTTAAGTCGTGTAAAAAGTCCTGTTGCTACAAATGATACATATCCACTAAATTTATCTGTAATCTTAGATACTATCATTAACCTTGTGGGTGTAGATTTTATTACAACTTATAATCAAAAGTATCTTGTTGATATATTAGCCGAAAGTAAAATTTTTAAAGATGCGATTACAAAATCACTAATTGATTTATGTGTAATACCTTATGATTATCCGACTATAGAATTTTCAAAATTGTCTCAACTTAAAAGAAGTGCTAGTGATAAACCTATATATCATCATAAATATAAAATTAGCGATTTTAATAATTGTATGCGACTGATGACATCTTGTCTTTTTGTACATAATTATTTGGATGCGGAGCATATTTTAGACGAACATATACGAGAATTAGAAAAAATTATATTTCCAAGTAATAGGGTAATATGCTCTGAAACAACAATTAATATAGCAGATTATATATCGGTTATGAAAAATTATTTGCCTATTATCAAACAATATATAACTCTAGTAAATTTGAGTAACACTAATCAAAAAGCATTTATTTCTTTTCTAAATAAATTTAGTAAAGTTGTGCTAACAATGCGATCATACGATGATGAGCGTAAAAAAATATATAGCATAAAATGTATTATGGACAGCTTCCTCCCTATAAATATAGAACAAGAAATAACGGAAGAGTCATATTACCAAGCAGTAGCAGATGTAAAAATAGAACAAGTCGAGTTTAGAAACGATATGTCACAGCTTAGCATCACTGAAATAAAACAGTGCCTTTATTGTATTGGTGGAATAAGAGCTATGTTACTTGATAATATAAAAAATTCTAATGATAGAAGAGATGCAACAATATATAGGAACATGAAAATTCATAATTTAATAGCTAATAAACCTATAGTTGAAAAATATTTGGCTAAAGTAGTAGGAACTATATTTGATGAAGATAAATCTATTGCAGAAGATATATGTTATATCAATGCATTAAATCGTATTTTTAAATTATATTATGGATATCTACTAGAAAATTATCCTGGAGTAATTAATAATAAAGTAGATTTATCAGATGCAGAAAAAATAACTGAATTTCAAAAGCTCTGTATGGAGTTAACTAATTTGGTTACACTAGATAATATTTTAAAATAATATTTTATTAAGGTATTTAATTATAAGATACCATAGGTTTTAATCATGGTTATGTTATTTTTTGTTATACTATCTAACCATAAGTAAGCCTATTTTTATAGTTTTTTCCTTAATCTCCTGTATATGATTCTAAATAAAAGCCTCAATTTTAGGTGAAGGCTTTTGTGTCTAAAGCAAATATATGGTCTAGTTATATACACCTTCAGGTAGAAAGTGCATAATCTGCGAAAGTATATTAAACAACTAAAGTTACCTATTTCAAATAACTTCTAAACAATATAAAAAATTGAACTAATTAAAAAGTTTATTGTATATAATTATAAAGACTATTAAAGAACCTGAGTTCTATAAACAATGATTTAAGTAAGTTTAGATAAAAAAGCAATTCTTTCTATACTGTTTTAATGCAAAAAACATTGTTTTTGTGTTAAAACATTATATTTTCTTTGCTTAGTATTATTTATAACTATAAATTTCAAATTGTCGAACTCAGGCTAAATATTAAATGCTTTTTTAATAAGAGCATTAGTTTGATTTCATTCAAACATTAAATAAGAAAATTTTTTATGAATATAACTAAAATAATTACAAAATATACTAATTCTAGTCAATCAAATAATAATAATGCTACACTTGAACAAAATAATGCAGCACAAGTTATTCAAAAGCATACACGAATCTACCTTAAAAAAAAAGGAATTCTATCGAATAACCTTCTTTCAAAATATAAAACATTATGCATTGCACGACCAAAAGAACTATTTAAGTATATGCCTCGAGCTACAACTGGTGCAACTAAAGTTTTTTTACCTAAAGATTTTCCAAAAGTTATTTTTAAACAATCAGGCAAAGCCTCAGGTGAAATACGTTTACGTATAATGCAAAAAGTACGGGATATACTTACTAGGCAAAAAAGCTCATGTTTGATTATACCAAAAGCAATACGTTTTGGTGATTTCTTAGTTGAAGACAGGCTCCCTATAAACACTGATAGTTTCCATAATATGGCACTTTATATTTCTCATACCAAGTTGTTTGATGATGCTGTTCGTGAAATGACAAAATTGTTTTCAGAAAATTATTTGACTGATCTAATTACATATTGTTCTAGACAACACCTAGGACATATTCTAGGGGTAGGTAATTCTGTTCGATATGATAATTTACCACTTTTTATTGTTGAATCTCATGGTATCAAAAAAGGAGCTATAGGGTTAATAGATCTTGAACATTTATCAGAAAGACAAGATAATACAACCTTAAAAACTTTAGTTCGCATATTTCCTTACCATCTTAATATTATCAAACAAGAAGCTGATTCTTTAAAGATGATATACGACAACAAAGAATTGGAAGAAGTAGCAACTCAAGGAAGAAAATATTTGCAACTAGGATATACTGATTTTCTTAATTGGCTACAAATAAAAGGTATCTCTAATAACCCTAAAAATTGGAAGTTTGAAATAAATCGAAACAGAGAAAAAGAATTTAGAGATCTTATTGAATTAGAACTTATAAAATTAAATCAAGGAATAAATGATTTATATAAAAGAGACTCAAATTATCATGCCGGGAGTCAAATTTCAAAATATTATTTAAAAGAAGATATTGTTCATAGTGCTAGAGAGCTATCTTATAAAATTACTCCAGCAATTCTTAACGATATAGTTAATGTAATAAATGAATCTCTAATATCTAAAATAGAAAAATATTCTCGTAAAATAGTTTCTATTCCCGATGAAGCTACAATAGTTGCATTAAGATCTCTATCTATAATGAGGGCTAAATTTTTTTGGAGTGCCGGGGAGATACTTGATGAAACTGACTTGATAAATCATGAAAAATGTAGTGGCTTTATAGAAAAAAATCGTATAGCTGAACAATTATTTCATATCATATTTGAAAAGTTAGTTGATTATAGAGAAATTTTTTATTATGATCCAGGATATAATTCAAGGTCAATTACTTTTCAATCTAACTGGATTCGCTTTTAAACATGAGATAGCGTTAATAAATCCGTGCTATGTATTAAAATATAGTAAGGTAAAAACATATGACAGATAAACTTGATTTCACTAGAGCAATTGAAAAACTAAAATAAGGCAAAGACATTCTAGGAGAAGATAGTATTTTAACACTATTTCTCAAACAACTAACTGAAGTTGCGTTACCTAGTAGTGCCGTAAAGCCTCGCCCTTTAGGGCGGGGATATAAGGCATAAA
>CAKNAD010000125.1 GCA_929200515.1 Candidatus Gorgonimonas leptogorgiae
GAGTATAGTATTGCAGATATTAATTTTTTTTTTAGATCTTGGTTATATTTAATATTATTACTTAATTCAAATACTAGATGCTTATTATTAAAAAATATCTTGTTGATATTAGTGCTATTAAGAAACTTATAAATATCTTCAGGTTTTGTTTGTGCTAAAGCTTGCATAAAAATAGTAGTATAAATAGCTTTATTTACTTTTAATATGTTGGTGTTTTGTATATGCTGTAATTGCAAAGATTGTTTTTCTTGATTGTCTTTTACAATATAAAAATAACAATTATTAACATTTTTTATAACTAGGTTAGTTTCTACAACAGTAATTACATTAGCTTCCTCTTTAAAGCTAGGAATAAAGTTAGCAAAACTTCTTAAGTTTTTAGCAATAAGAAAATGTAATACATCCTTAATATCAGCTAAGTATATACTGAAACCTTCTGGTTGTTCACATATTATATCTCTAATGCTAAGTAGTTCTTGTGTATCTGTTATAACTAAATATTTATTTATTGGTTCGATAAAAAAAGTTTTTAATATATTTGTATGTTCTGAAGTGAAATCTGTAATAATATTATGATTTAACCAGTGTTCTTTATTAATTTTAATTAATAATTCTTTAAATAAGCTATATAACTCATTTACTATTTCAATGCAAACATCATATTGAGACATAGAGTTTTTTACTTTTTTTACAACTTCATGTACTTCCTTAACTTTATAATCATATAAATTAGCATAGCTATCTACAATAAGATCAAAATTATAATCAGTTGCAATTAAGTTAAAAAAAGCTGTTTGGGAGTGTATATTAGCAATCTTTTTTTTTGCTATAATAACTTCACTAATTTTATTTTGTATCAAATTTTTTAACTTACATTTTATTTTATAATCAAAGTTATTACTACTGATATATTCTATATAATCATTTATTATGATAATCTTACTATTAAAGCCTTCTAAACAAATATCTAAGCATTCTTTCAATTCACCACATACAATAGCAGTTTCATTGTTAATTACTGTTTCGTTTTTATATTTAGAAAGATAGTTAATAATATTATAAATAGATTTTCTAATATTATTATAGCTATAAAACAATGTTTCATACTTGGAATAATTTTTGTTTTGTTCGTAAAATTGTACCTTGTTGATAGAGGAATTAATTATTCTATCTTTATTTATTTTAGCGATATCATCAGTATGTGTCTCAGTAAAATAATTATATAAATCTGCAAGTTGATTAATATAATTTATATATTGTTGCTTAATTTCTGTAAAAAATTCACAATATGAAAGTTGTTCATAATTTATTACATTTTTAGGAATTTCAATATAATTATCAATCGTAACATTATTTTGATTATTATATTCTATGTTAGTTGGTAATTCTAACATCCTATGTAAAGTCATTATGAAATTGTTATTGTTTATCATGCTAGTTTTATTGCTTTATTCGAACTTAGTTAATTAACAGATTAAATTTAAAATAATATCAAGTCAAGTAGAGTATATACACGTGGCAGTTGGAAATGCAGGTTTTCAGCAAGTGATTATAAGTTTTTAGCCAAGGCAGTTTAGTGTCGACTAAACCAAGAAATACTAACGCAGGATAAAAGCTTAGAAGCCTTGCCCTCTGGAGGCTATTAAAAAGATTTATTTCATCGTTAAAACACTTTGAAATGCACTTGCATTCGGGCAGTATTTTGCTTCAAATTAAACCATTTTACTTAGCCCTGAAATCTAGCATTTTTATCTGCCAACTGTATAGTTGTAACATCTCTGTTAACACTAGGTATTTCTGTAATAGTAGGTCTACTTAGAATAGTCAAAAGCTATCTTTTAGTTGCAACTAGTCTTTCTGTAAGAGTAGGATTAATTGTAATATTCAAAAACACTTTTTTATTTGCATTTGGTCTTTCTGTAATAGTAGGGTTAATTGGAATACTCAAAAACACTTTTTTAATTGCATTTGATCTTTCTGCAGTTGCTATTAAGCGACTAGTATTACTATAGTCAGCTATTCCAGTATCCGAACATAGATTGTAAAATTCTTCATAGCACTTTATAGCAAAAGTTGTCATTATTGAATAGTCTTTGTCAAATTGGGAATTGATTTTTGTTGCAGTAAATATTGTTTTCATTAACTCTTTACCGTTATAAGAAATAACGAAGCCATAGGTCCGTAGTTGATCGATATTTTTCTCTTTAGGGTGGTTATTAATATCATTATATCTCCCTGTAATACTCACATCTGAATGGATAATTTGACCGCTTTTTAGCAACTTTAATAAACTAGTTACATTTTTTTTATGGGTTGCTGTAACTGCATCTAAAGAGTTTTCATCATTTAATATAGATAATCCAAGTTCTAACTTATTCTGGATTTCCTCTATAGTTTTATTGCTATTACTTATTGACAAATCTGTAATACAGGTGTGATTTAAAACCGGCAAATGACTGCTTTGTATTGTATTCATTGTTTATTTACCCTTAAATAGTAAAATAATTATTCGTTTTTATTTATATAATTTTCAAATAAAATTCAGAGTTTGAAAATACTTATACAGGAAAAGTACTATTAATTTTCCTAAGTGATTTGACATTAATACTTGTAAGTAGTTCAAAGTATTTTATATTTAAAATAAAAATTTTACACCCATGTACTGTTTAGTTTATTAATATATAATTTTGAATTACTTAATCAAATGGTATAGTAAAATTTGCTTACATTAATGCTTGGTTATAAGCACATAATATTAAGTTATAAACTATAAGGATGGCATATGAGTAAAGTTGGAATTGTTCAAATGAACTCGGGAGCTAATCCTGAAGCAAATATACAACAATTGCAATTAGAGTTAAAACTTCTACACTTGCAACAAACAAAATTAGCTTTGACACCTGAAAACAGTATTGTCTTTGGAACAAAGGAAGATTACCAAAATTATGCTGAACCGCTAGGAAATGGCAAACTACAAAACCAGTTAGCTAATCTTGCTTTAGAGTATCAACTTTGGTTAATTATAGGCTCATTTCCAATTAAAAATACAGATGGTAGCTTATCTGCCACATGCTTAGTATTCAATGACAACGGCAAACTTGTTGATTATTATCACAAATTACATATATTTGATGCAGATGTTGAAGATTCCTATCATAGCTATCGAGAGTCTGATATTTTTTCCGCAGGTAATGCTATCAAAGTAGTAAAAACTATAGCTGGAAATATTGGTTTGTCTATATGTTATGATGTTAGGTTTCCGCAGTTATATCAAATGCTACGTCAGCAAGGAGCTGATATTATAGTGATCCCAGCGGCATTTACTAAAGTAACAGGCGAAGCACATTGGGATATATTAATACGTGCTAGAGCTATAGAAACTCAGTGTTGGGTACTTGCTGCTAACCAATGGGGGGTCCATGGCGTACGTGAAACCTGGGGGCACTCAATGATAATTGACCCATGGGGAACCATAGTAGCCATACAACAACAAGGAACAGGAACTATTATTGCAGAGACTAACAATAAACAACTTAAGTCAATTCGCAATAAAATGCCTATAGCTCACCATACTCGAATAAGTTCACAACTAAGGAACCTCTGAAAATTGTAATATTTTAATTTTTTTACTAGAATATTTTTTTAAAAGCATAAAAATTTAAAAAAACCATGAAATGCTACAAAAAAATCTAAAAATACAACACATTGAACAGCATTTTTGCTTACTATGTTAAATTTTTAATATATTATATATGATGCTATAATAAAAATAATATATTGTATATCTACAAGCACATCTCTAACAGAAAACACAAGTAATTTTAAATACATAATTATATATCATACAAGGAGTTTTGATATGCATTCTAATTTTAATACCAATTATAGCTCACCTATAACACCAGCTTACAGGGTTACAAAAGATGACTACTTAAAGTCTAAAGTTACTACAATTAATAGAATAGTAAACTTTTTTCATCGTTGTGTTAGTATTTTTTCTAGAAAAATTAGTGTATTTACTGAAAATGCAGAATACATGAGCGATAAAACATATTTTCGTAGTAATATTAACAAAAATATGCAGTTTTATCTAGACTCGACAACAGAAAAAGCAAACACTAACTTAGAGCCAAAAATTACAGAAAAGTTAACACTTGAAGCAACCCAGCAACATGCAATAGATAGCTTTCAACAACTGTTAAATGCAGTTAATGATAACGAAACCGATAAATTAATCATAAAAATACCATTATATCCTACAACTGGAGAAGAAGAATCATATCTTGCAACTGGAGAAGAAAAGCTAAACGCTGATCAATTTATAGAAAATTATGTAAAAACATTAGATCCTTGCATTCGATTAGCTGAAAAAGAAGGTACTCTTAAAAAAGGCACTCTAATTAAAGTGATTTTTAATAATGAAAATAGATCAGCTATTGTTAAAGGACTAAATAATGTGAGTAGCGCTGTATTTAATTACAATCAAATTATAGATAATGCAAACCTTATTATAGAAAAATTTATTAAAGAGCGTTCGGTAGAAGATATTACTAAGGATCTACCAAATTATGGTATAAACAACCTATACGCTATGCCAGAATTGATAGATAGTACTGAAGAACCAAATAGTACCAAAGAATCAAATGACTCTGAAAAATCAAGTAGTGCCGAAGTGCAAATTAATGAAGGGATTCAAGATATACAATCTAACAATATACCAAGCAATAGTCACGATAAAATATCAGTTTCTACTTCTGATTTAAATAGGTCAAAACAAGAAACAGTTAATGATGAACAACAGGAAATGACACAAAAGATAAAAGATTTATTAAAACTTAGCAACTTGGAAAACCAAAATAGTACAATCATACAGGAACTACCACAAGAGCAGAAAATACAAAATCTCAAAGATAGCTTAGAAGATTATGAGCAAATAGAAAGTATGGCAAAAGATATTTTAGCTAAATTAAATAGTTTAACACCCGAACAAATTGATAATAAAACACAAGAAATGCAAGATGAATTAGCCAATAATAAAGTAGAATTAGGAAATTTTCATGTTAGTGCTGGAGAAATACAACATCCGGAAAAGTTAAATCTTAATAAAGGCTATATTATGAATGCAGCAAATGCAGAAGGTTATGGCGGCGGAGGAGTTACTGGAGCTATTTATAAGCAAGCATCTATAAAAAATCACGTCGACCGAGATATAACAAATCAATTTCAACAACGGCTTAAAGATAATCCAAGCTTAGCAGTAAAAAATGACAGTGGCGAGATTATACAAACACTAGGCGGTATACGAAGATTAGCATTCGGGCAGTGTATAGTTACAGATCCTTTAGATCTTGCAGAACAAGGTGTACAAGGGATAATTCATGCTGTAGCACCTATGCAAGGCGAGATTGCAACATCTGATAGAATACTGTATATTGCTTGTCTTGCAAACTGTTTTAAAAAAGCTATGCTTTTTGCTACTGAACAAGATAATACCGAATATTTAGCTATGGTATTATTAGGATCTGGCCTATATGGAGGTAATCCTATGGATGCCTTTATTGCTGCTACAATTGCAGGAAAGCTACTTAAAAATAATGACAAAGTAAATAATTTAGATATTCGTATAATTACCTATAAAAGAATAGGTCCCTCTTTAATCGATATAATATCTAAGTTAAAAGTTATAGATGAGTTATAGTTTATAAACTTTTAATCTGACACATAAAATTAAGTGTCACCCTTGTATATTTTTAGCTTATCTATCAATTCGTTTTTATACGCTATGGTGGCATTAAGATCTTGTTTTGATTTCTTATCTGATTTATTAGATAAACTGCTGATCTTCTCATCTAATGGTTTAAGTTCATTAGCGGTTTCACTCCTGAAACTAATGATGTCATTTAATAAGTTTTTTAGACTGTTATTATAATCTCTATTAGATATCGCATCGTTTAATTTACTGCTAGATTTACTATAAGGAGTATTTTTATATAACTTATTTGTTTGTTTTTGATATTTTTGTTCATCTTTTGCATATTCATTTCTGAAATATTTTAAGTCTGCAGTTGAAGCGTCATCATAATGTAAATCAGTACCAATACTAGTTAATAGTTCTTTTATTGTGCTTTTTGCTTTATCGTTGTTAGGAATATTACATTCACTTCGTGCTTTTTGTAATAATTGCAAAGTTTTATCTGAAATTGTTTGAGTATTTTGAGTTTTAGTATTTTTATCTTCATGAAACTCTTGATATTTTTTTATTGCTTGCTCAATATTATTTATTATTGCTAAATTTTTCTTTTGTTGCGATGATGCTTTAACCTGGCTACTATTTTCTAATTGCTCTGTAGTATTTTTTTTAACCTTTCTAGCAAAAACACTCTTAGAAAGAAACTTTTTAATCTTTGTAGCTGTTATATTTTTTTTAGCAGATGTAGCTGTAATGCTTTTACCTTTTAGTTTTCCTTGTTTATCAATTTTATTATCACTACTTGTGTCTTGTGTTGCTGATATGCCTGATGTATTGTTAACTGTAGTCATGATATTCCTATAATTTTATCAACCTAATGTTGATAAAATTAATCGGAGAATAACCCTATAACTTAATACATATTGTATATACAGGTGACAAGTAACTATTACAATGATGATAAATACTGTTCTGCATCTAATGCTGCCATACAACCCGTACCAGCTGAAGTAATAGCTTGGCGGTAGATATGATCCATAACATCTCCAGCAGCGAAAACTCCCGCCTGAGAAGTAGCTGTGGCATTACCCTTATTACCGCCTTGAACAGTTATATAGCCATCTTGCATTTCAAGTTGACCTTTAAAAATATCTGTATTTGGCGAGTGTCCTATAGCGATAAAAACCCCTGAAACGCTCAAATTATGTGTGGTGTTTTCTTTATTATTTGCAACTATTATTCCAGTTACTCCCATATCATCACCTACTACTTGTTGTAATTCTGAATTTAATTGTAGTTTTATTTTTCCTGCTTTTACTTTATCAAAGAGCTTTTGTTGTAATATTTTTTCTGCTCTAAAGCTATCTCTTCTATGAATTAAAATTACCTCTTTAGCTATATTAGCTAAATAAAGTGCCTCTTCTACAGCAGTATTACCACCACCAACTACTGCGACAATTTGATTTTTATAAAAAAAGCCATCGCAAGTTGCACAGGCTGAAACGCCTTTACCTTTGAATTCTTCTTCAGATGGTAACCCTAAATATTTAGCACTAGCACCAGTTGCTATGATTAGAGCATCTGTAGTATAAACTCCATATGAACCTGTTAATTTATATGGCTTTTGACTAAAATCAACTACATCTATATGGTCTTGAATTATTTTAGTGTCGAATCGTAAAGCATGTTGACGCATACGTTCCATTAAATCTGGACCTAATAAGCCTTTAACATCTCCAGGCCAGTTATCAACTTCTGTGGTAGTAGTTAGCTGCCCGCCTGTTTGTATACCTGTAATTAAAACCGGATTTAATGCCGCTCTAGCAGCATAAATAGCAGCAGTATAACCTGCCGGGCCTGATCCTAATATAGTTAGTTGCGCATGATTACTTTGTGCCATAACATTTCCTATCAATAAAAAGATAACTCTATATAATATATACACTTTATGCCTTAATATGGAGGTTTAATTATTATTATGATAATAATTTTATTTTGAATTTAAATAAATAAGCATATATATTTAAAATAGTGTTTCCACATAAAAAATGTAAATTATACACAAAAATAAAATTTTATATATAATTTATGCTTTAAAGTATGAATTTAAGGTAGGTAGAGTTATTGTGAAAAGTATTGCTTAGAGAAGAAATATAGACCTTAAGATAGAAAGTGTATAATTGTAATACTCAAAGCTTCCTTCTAACTTTAAATATATTGTATAAAAAAAAGTTTCTTATCAAAGTTTGTTGCGATATAATTCCTATTTGATTATCTTTTAGTTATTTTATCTAATTATAAGGTAAATATTAGATTTTACTTAAGTTTCCAAATAGGTTATTATAGATTTCTAATAGATAATTGCAAAATGTACAAATATAATAATAAATTATCCGTTATTCTATTTTTATAACTTAAGCTATATGAAAATAATAACAGCTTACAATAACAACAAATAAAGAAAAATTATGTTACCCATAGATAATACCCTAGATTTTCAACATGCAACTAATCCTCCGCCAGCTTATCAACAAGCTATTTTGTTAGAAGATACAACTAACAGTAGACATAATGAAGTTTTACCTAGTTACAGTCAGGTTACAGGCTCCTTTCTACAAACAAAAGATATTATAAAACAACCATCTTCTAATAATGACTTAAATGTAATAACATCTCAACCAAATAGTACTAATTTAAATAATATTGATAACTATAAAACGTAGATTAACAAACTAAGTGCATAAAATTAATATAGAAAAAGAACTAGTTTTT
>CAKNAD010000126.1 GCA_929200515.1 Candidatus Gorgonimonas leptogorgiae
ATGATTATTTAAATATCTAAACTTACTCGTGACACGGAATTTGGAACACCCTCTGAAGCAAGTATAATTTTTTACTTTTACGGTAGTAACTGCAAACAAAATTACATTTTTTGTTATCGCAAAGTACCGTAAAATGTCGTTTTTTAGCTGTGGGGGCTTGTCGCTAGTTCAATACCAAACAAGTCTTCTAAATTATTTTCATTGATAATATTGTTCATTGTAGGCATATGTAGATCTTGATTAATTTCGCTAGTGCATGCTATGAGTAAATCCTCATAATTAACATCACGTAATAGAAATAAGTTCTGCATATTTGCATCCATTAAAACTCCGATACCATAAAGAACTGCTGAGATGTGTTTGCATGCTTCACCATAGAAATCATAACAATTACACTCAAGATCAATTTCATTGTATTCTGGAAAAATATAATTTTTTTTACTTAAAAAATCGTCTAATAGTTGTTTAGATAACTCACCGTTAAATAATTGATAGCTATACTCAGGATTTTTGATGCATAATTGTTGTATATTTTGCCATTTTTGTTTTTCTAAAGGCTTTACTTTAATTTCTACTTGGTAAATATCAGTCCCCGAAACAATAGCGTTAACTATACCTTTATTTATTTCTAAATGTATAACTGAACCATGACGCAAATATGAGCGCCCTTTAGATAAACGAGTTTGACAATAAGCAATTTCGTCTTCAACATGAGAGCACCATAACTTTGCTAATTCAGATGTTACTAATTTTTTGCCAGATACTTCTAATGGATTTAATACCTTGCCTTTTTTAGATAGTTTTTTTAATCCTTTAGCAGCTTTCTTTTTTTGTTGTTCAACTGATATGTATTCTGGGTAACCACCATAAAAACTCATAAAAGCCTCTTTTATATTTGTATTTTATTCAAATCAAGAGCAACTAGTTGTAATATTTCTTGATTAGTTAATTCTGTTAATTTAGGAGCTTTAACATCGCTTGCAAGAATTACATTAGCTAGTTTTGTTTTTTGATTGATAAGTGAATTTATATTGTCTTCTATTGTGCCACTACAAACAAATTTATGCACTAAAACATTAGATTTTTGTCCAATACGAAAGACTCTATCGGTTGCTTGATTTTCTACGGCAGGGTTCCACCATCTATCAAAATGAATAACATGATTAGCAGCAGTTAAATTTAAGCCCGTACCACCTGCTTTTAATGATAGCACCATAAATGGCGGTCCCGATTTCTCTTGAAATGCTGATACTATTTCCTGCCTTTTTTTTATTGGTGTTGTTCCATGGAGAATTAAACCGGGAACACCAAAAATTGTTTCTAAAAATACTGCTAGAGGTTTAGTAATTGTTTTAAATTGGGTAAAAATTAAAACTTTTTCTTGTTTTTGTTTAATCTCAGAGCATAATTCTTTTAACCGAGCAAATTTACCACTTTGCGTTGGGCTATAATCGCCAGTGGCTAGTAGTTGTGCTGGGTGATTACAAATTTGTTTAAACTTTAATAAATAATTAAGAACCAAACCTTTGCGCTTAATAGCAGATATTTCAGTATAATCTAATGCTGTTGTTAGTTCTTTAATTGTTTTTTTATATAATCTAGCTTGTAAATTAGTTAAGCCACAATAAGCATTTACTTCTGTTTTTTCTGGTAAATCGGTAATGATTTTTTTATCTGTTTTTAAACGACGTAAAATATACGGCTGTATCAAACTACTTATCGCACTATAATTAGATGTTTGCTGTTGTTCTTCAGCTGTTTTTTCTATTTTGTTTATTATTTTTTTAAAATTATTATAAGATCCTAATAATCCAGGTAATAAAAAATCGAATAACGACCATAAATCAGTTAAGCTGTTTTCTATTGGGGTGCCAGTTAGTGCTATTCTAACATTAGATTTCAAATTTTTAATTGCACAGGTTTGTTTAGAAGTTGGATTTTTTATTGCTTGTGCTTCATCTAAAATCACTTTATCCCAAGATTGATCCAACAACCATGTTTGTCGCCACAAAGTAGCATAAGTAGTTAATACTAAATCATAATGCTGTAGTTTATTAGGATTTGCTGATATTTCTGCTATTTCGTTTACTGTTGATTGCGATGGATGCAAAAAACAAGTAGTTAAACTAGGAGCAAACTTGTTTAATTCGTTTTTCCAGTTTGATAATAAAGAGGCTGGCAATATTAACAGTGAACATTTTTTTGTTGTAGTTGAAGATTGTTTTGCTAGTAATAATAAAGCAATAATTTGAATACTTTTACCTAATCCCATATCATCAGCAAGACAAGCACCTAAACCTAGATTAGTTAAAAAATATAACCAGTTAACCCCAAGTTGTTGATAATGTCTTAATTTAGAAGCTGTTAATTTTTCGGGTGTAAGGTTTTGTAATAAAGATGGATCGCGTAATTTATGTAAAGTATCATTAAGCCAAGGGCCAGCCACATAAGATGACCAATTATTTTCATCATCTGCATTAAATTGATTATTATGGTCATTAGCAAAATTTTTATTTAATCCTGATAACAGACGCATACCTTCAATAAAAGAAATACCAGTTGCAGAACTTTTTTTTAATTTATTCCATTGTTCTAGTACTGTTTTTAAATTTTCTGCGTCGGCTTCAACCCAGCTACCACGCAGAGGAACTAGGTTATTCTCAGCTTGCAATAGCATTGCTATTTCTGAGTCTGTTAAGGGTTTGTCATTATGCACTATGTTTGCATCACAATTTAACATTGTTTGTAAATCTAAAGTAGATTTAGTCTGGTTGCCAATAGAAAATTTTAGCCGAGGTTGATTATTTTTTTTCCACCAATCAGGTAAGATAACGATAATCCCATTATTTTTTATTTCTTCAGCATCTTTTAGTAAAGAGTAGGCTTGTTTAACAGTCCAATAAGATGCTTGATAAATTTCTTTTGAGCTTAATGATTGTTTTAGCCAGTTAAGTTTTTGAGCTAAATTATATAGCGGATGTAAAAAGCTAAGCAGATCTAGACTATTTATTTTTGATATAGCTAATTTTAGTGGCAAATATATCAAATTTGCTTGGTTATTTAAGTGTGAAATAACAGTAGGCATAAAAGCAAAAGGATATTGCTCATCTTGTTTGTTTTCTACTAAATGAAAACAAATACGACCAACTTTTTGCCAGTTTGGTAAATAAGTAGCGATAAAATTATCTATACTTTGTATTTTGCTTGCAGAAGTAGCATAATCATTCATCGCTTGCCATAGGCTTTGTAATTTTTTACTATCGAAAAACAAGGTATCAGCTATAATGGGGGCTTTGTTAGCTAACTCAGCTAGTTCTTTATTTGTTATAGGTAGAGGTAAAATATTACTCTGTCGTTGTTTGTTTTGGTGACATAGAGTCTTTACATAAACAGAAGCAAAATCTTTCAAAAAAAACAAACTTGCATTCCAGCTATCGTCGGCTGTAGAATTAGCCAGTAAAAACAAACCTTCGGCTTCATTCTTATTAAAAACCGATAAAATATCTAGAATTTTTTTAGATTTAGCTGTTTTGTTAGGATTTTCTATATCAAAATGTAATTTTTCTACAGAAGATAAAGCTAGAGTCATTATTTATCAACCAATATTTAGTTATCATAAAAGAACTTCAATATACGAAGCAAACAGTAAAAAATATCGTAAATATAACATAAATAAAAAAAATATCAATATTTTACTTTAAAAGTTAGTTATATACACGTGGCAGTTGGAAATACTGGTTTTCAGAAAGTGGTTATAAGTTTTTAGCTAAGGCAGTATTTTGCAGGTTTCCTGTCGACTAAATCAAGATATTTTATAATAAAACAAGTGAAAAAAGTTATATTTATAACTTCCTCCCGTTCCTGTAGGTACGAGAGGATATTTATTGACAATTATTCATTAACATAGATAAGCAGCTAATAGCGAAGATTTTTGGTCAACAAAGCCACTAAAAAATCTACTGTCTGTAGTTTAGCTATATCTACACACCTAATAGATAAAAGGTTTCAATTTCAAAGTAATAATAACTTCTAATCTTGCTATAAACAAATATCATATACTTTATTTTTTATAAAAATATTGATACAATCCTCTTTTGCTGTAAAACAAACAAGCTACATATGTAGTGTATTGTAATAATATCAGTATAATTAATGGAATAAAAAATGGAAAACCTAAATAGCATTATTAATTTAAATGAGATAGATCAAACAAATAATATTAATTATAAAGAAACTGACTACTTGTATCGTTTTGTAAATGATATACATCCATATTATACTAAAAATAAAAAAATATTAGCTGTTTTTGATATAGATAAAACTATTTTACGAGAATATCAAGGCGAAGATGGTGAATTAGTATTTAAAAATGTAAAAAAATATCAATATAAAATGAAACTTGAACAAAATTCTGTTGAGATAATTAATAATTTAACTAAAAATGCAGATGTTATTTGCCTAACTACAAGGCATTTTGAATACTATATAAATTTACAACAATATGGTTTTGATTTATGTAATACATACAATAAAATAGATCTTACAACTACACAACAGCAACAAATGAATGACAATGGTTATATATATTATGATAATATAATTTATGCTTCTGGAAAAGAAAAAGCTACCGCTCTTCTGATGTTTTACAATTTTTCTGAAACCAAATACGACAAAGTATTTTTTATTGATGATATGCAAGAAAATTGCGAGCAGGTCAATAAGCTATTAACGGATCATAATATAGATATAACAACCTATAAAATACAACCTACCTTTCAAGAGCTTGATGACATTCAAATAGAAAAAAATAATTCTATAGAAGAAATAATTAGCAAGCAACATCCATACTTCCATACAAAATGTGAAACTTTAGTAGACCAGCCAATAACAAACGATTTAATTGTAACTGATATAGCATTTTAAGTTGAAGTTTAAACTATGGTATCGGTAGATTTGCTTATAGTTAACCTAGTAACAAACTGCTGATGCCAATCAATAAGATTGGAATCGGCTTTTATATCGTTCAGGGATAATTTGTTTAGTAAAGAAATACCTGTTAAAGTTCTACATCTTGATAAAGCCACATAAACTAAGCCGTTAGTAAATGCTGGTTTAGTATCGATAACGACGTTGTCTAAACTCATACCTTGCGATTTATGCACGGTGATTGCCCACCCAAGAATCAGCGGAAATTGACTAACGCTACCTAAGTGTTCTTGTGTTAATTGTTTTTTTTCTTTATCGTAAACCGTTTTATACTGCTCCCAAGTTTCTTGATATACTTTTACTATTTTGCCATTAGAAGCTTTTTTTACTTTAATATACTCTTTAGCAAAACCAACAACCTCGCCCTGTTCTCCATTATAAAAATCATCAGTATTTTTAGTAAAAATAACTTTTGCTTGTTTTTTTAGTGTTAGTAATTCTGCAAAGCCTAATTTTTTAGCGTCTATATCGCCATCAATATCGCAACTGAATTCCATAACATCAGAGCCTAGCTCGCTTAGCTTACTGTTGTTTATTTCGATAGCTTTTTTGTTGGTAGTAACTAAATGTAATTGTTCACTAATTAATGGTTTTTTAGCCTTGTAGCATTCATTATTAATAAATTTAACAGCACTAAAAATATTCTGGTTTTTAGTACGAATACTATTTAGTAATTCAATAAAATTCCCATCTTGTTGTCGCCAAACTTTAGTTAGCTCTATACTATATAAGGGTAATTTATGAAAGACCTCGGCAACAAAAAAATAAGGTAGATTATAAATGGAATAAAAAAATTCTTTTATTTCGTTACCAATAATAGGTGGTAATTGTAGTAAATCGCCAACAAAAATAACTTTTAGACCGCCAAATGGTTGTGTAGAGTTACGAGAACGTTGTAATATGTTATCAATTATATCTACTATATTAGGCGTTAGCATAGATACTTCATCGATAATTAACACTTCCATAGCCCTTAATTGCTGATGTTTATCTTTGCGTCGGTTAAATTCTTTCGTGGGGTCTATATCATTAGGCTTTAAACCAAATAGCGAATGCAAAGTAGTACCACGAATATTAGTAGCAGCCATAGCTGTAGTAGCAGTTACTAAGCAATTAGGCAATGCCTTAACTAATTGTTCTATTAATACTGATTTACCAGTTCCAGCTTTTCCTGTAATAAAAATAGCCTGCGTACCTTGATTTAGCTTATCTAAAATATGTTGATACTCTGGTATTGGTTTAAGTTTCGCTGTCCTGTTATTAGGTTGTTGCTGGTTATTACTCATAAAAGCCTACAATACAAAATGATAATCACAATTATAATCAAATAGTAGTTATATTGCAATATTTACAATGAATATAATATATATTCATATACACACGTGGTAGTTAGAAATCTCAGATTTACAACTATCACGATAACTTACTAGCGATACATAATTTAAAATATCCTTAAATTTATTTTTTCTAATCTTTATGTATAGGATTTTGTAGATAAGTTAATTTATCTTGGTATGAGTTAACACTAAAAAAACGCTCAAGGAAATAAATAAAGTTTACAATAAAAGATATACTTAAACCAGCATAAGCCCCTATTTTTGAGTTAGTTTGATATAATTGTTCAGCTTCTGATGAACAGCAACAGCAGCAACAACAAAAAAATTCTTGTGGGCTGTTAGAAGAGCATTGCTGCCCACTACACAAAGAAAAATATGCACAAGTGCCACAGCATGATAAACAAGCCGATGCAGCTGTAGCACTAATAAAAAGACTTAAAATTAAAAATAGCATAGTATCATCATGCTCAGCAAGAGCAATTAATTCATTTGAGTTTACAGGATTAAAGTATATTTGTTTTATTATATGCAAAATATTGGTATCACTTGCAATAACATATTTATCTTTACATTTAGGGGATTGCTTCACTAAATACATTATAGGTTCAGATGTAAACATTACAAAGTTATCGCTATTAGGAATAAAACAAGCGGTAGTTATATTATGTCCAAGGAATGCATGTTTTTTATTTGATGTTAAATTTCTTATTAATACTTTATTATTTTCAATAAAAATCATACGTCCTGAATTATAGTTTATATCTATTGGAAAATTACTAATATTAGTTATTGAGTTTATTTCTTGCCAATTTTTTTCTTTATCAAATATTGTTAACTGTTTATTATCTGATAATAAAAAAATAAAATTTCCATTTCCACTAAATTTTGCTTTACCATTAAAGTTTTTAGTTGATAATGTAGTTATGTTTTTCCAAGAGCAAAGCTGACTATTTTTAGATAAATTAATATTAGTAAAAATAAGCATTAATTTATTATGTTCTTGTCCCAACACATATAAATTATGATTAGCATAATAAATAGAATATATTTTTTGTAATGGACATTCAATAATAAATTCTTCGCTAGAATTTGTTTGTTTAGATGCTATAGTTTTATCTATAGACTCAGATGATTTAATTAAATATAATTTATTATTATTCGAATTTAATTTTGTTGCTTTATATAGAATTATAAACTCTGAATTTTGCTCATCAAATGATACTTCTTGAATAGGTAGCTTATTTTTTTTAACAAAGTATGGTTTAGAATTGTTGCATGTCGACGTACTAAATGCATCATAATCACTATTATACTCATCGGTATTAATCAGAGCTAGTTGATAAATAGGTAATACCGAAAAATCTTTATCGTAATGCTTATTATCACAGCATAATAATGATTTAAGTATAGAATATAAATAGGAATCGTTAGACGATCTGCCATTACAAGATAATAACGGGTGACAGCATAAAAGTTTTTGCTCATATGCTAGATGATTTTTAGATAAATTAATTAACGAAATCTGTTGTTTTATAGCCGGAAATAATTTATATCTTAAAAGTCCTAAAATCTTATAATCTTCGATGTTTTGTAGCTCTGCTGTTATCAGTTTTGATAGTTCTAAATTGCTTCCATAACTTAAAGTATCAGTTGGTTGGTTAGTAATGATATTAGCTTCTTCTTTGTTATCATTTGTCGTTAATTTTTCAGATTCCGCTATATTTGATTCAGTCAGAATAATTTGGTTAGTTTCTGTTAGTAATGGTTCTATAGTTGAGTTATTACTGTTATTTTCATGTGTTTCCTGCACATGATAATAAGATGTATCATGTACTTCTGGATGTATATTGTAATCTATATGAAACATATAATTCCTTAATTTATATTATTATTTTTTATACTAATAAAATTTATACTTCTAATTAGTAGTGTTTCTATATACATAGCAGATAAAAGTGCTAGATTCAGGATTAAAGAAAAAGATCTGATTCTAGGCAAAATACTACTAGAATACAATTATATTTCAAGAAGCTTTGTTGAATAAGTTTTTTTATTAGGATTTGTGCTAAAATATATAGTTTTTTTAACAAAAAAACACTAAAAAACTTACTTTT
>CAKNAD010000127.1:0-7677 GCA_929200515.1 Candidatus Gorgonimonas leptogorgiae
TAAACCTTTTAACGACGATGTTACTTTTTTAATATTAGAGTGGAAGCCTTAATAGTAAGATGCTAGCGTTCCGAGAAAAATAACTAGTCCAACTTTATTATTATTCAAGAACGCTTTAAGGCATAAATCTCGGTCTCTATCTTTAGTGAGCGAGTACTGATAAATAAAACCTACAGAGGCTAGATCTAACCCAATAAAAAACGGTAAATTTAAATTATTTAAATAACCGACAACAGCAAGCAATAGTATCACTGCTATTTGTAATATAGCGATAATTAAATTATCTTTGTTGCCAAACCAAATTGCCGATGATTTAAGCCCAATTTTTACATCATCTTCACGATCTGCCATGGCGTATTGGGTATCGTAGGCAACCACCCATAACATATTTGCTATTAATAATAATATAGCAGATAAACTAACAGCATTGGTTTCTGCTGCATAAGCCATAGGAATTGAGCAACTAAAAGGAATCGATAGCATAAACTGCGGAGCTACAAAAAACCTTTTAAATAACGGATAAATACAAGTTGTTATACAGGCAAATACCGATAGCCAAATAGCCATGCTATTTAAATTGAGCACTAAAATAAATGCTAATAAAAACATTATTATAGTAAAAATTACTGCGGATTTTACACTCAATGCACCTGTAGCTAAAGGTCGATAGCGGGTTCTGGTTACATGGGCATCGAAGTTACGATCTGCTATATCGTTAATAGCGCAACCAGCGCTTCTGACGCAGATCAAACCTAAACCAAAAATAATTAAATTTTTTATTTCTGGCTTGCCATTAGCTGCTAACAACAAAGCGGTAAGCATAGGCCATAATAATAAATAAAAACCTATGGGCTTATGAAATCTTCCTAAATGAAGAAACGCTATTATTTTTTTTTTATTAATGTTTAGCATAATCTTAAGATATGGTTATTTGATCAAATGATTTAACAAGATCATCTAATTGTTTTAATTGAGTTAACAACGGCTCTATTTTATTTAGAGCTAATGCTGAAGAGCCATCGCACAATGCCGCATTTGGGTCTGGATGTACTTCAATAAACAAACCTGCTATTGCTGTAGCGATTCCGGCTCGGGCTAATTCTACTAGTTGCTGTCTTCTACCGCCTGAGGCTTTAGCATCTGCATTACGACATTGCAATGCATGAGTGGCATCAAAAATAATTGGTAAGTTCGCAGTTGTTTGTTTCATAACCCCAAAACCAAGCATATCGACAACTAGGTTATCGTAACCAAAGCAACTACCACGTTCGCAGAGCATGATATTATTATTACCATAAGCTTTAAATTTTTCGGCAATAAACTGTACTTGAGATGGACTAATAAACTGTGGTTTTTTTATATTAATGATTTTACCTGTTACCGCCATAGCTTTAATTAAATCGGTTTGTCGAGCTAAAAAAGCTGGTAATTGTAGGATATCTGCTACTTCGGCTACTGGCTGACACTGATAGCATTCATGAACATCGGTTAAAATTGGTAGCGAATATTCAGCTTTTACTTTTGCTAAAATCTTTAGTCCTTGTTCTAAACCAGGGCCACGATACGAAGTAACTGATGACCGATTGGCTTTATCGAATGAGCCTTTAAATACCAACGGTATGTTTAATTTTGTTGTTACTTCTGCGAGTTTTTCTGCTACAGTTAGCGCTAACTGTTCAGACTCCAAAACATTAACGCCTGCTATTAATACAAAAGGGTTATTATTAGCAATATTATAAGAATTAAGTATTATATTATTAGTTTTCATATGCTTGTTAGTTATGCCCGTTTATTTTAAACATGCTTCAATAAAAGAATTAAATAATTTATGTCCTTTTATAGGAGTAGATGTAAACTCTGGATGGAACTGACATGCTACAAACCAAGGATGATTCGGTGCCTCGACTATTTCTACTAATGATTTATCTTGGCTGTATCCAGAAATTATTAAACCTGCTTGTTGTAATTGTTCTATATAATTATTATTTACTTCATAGCGATGGCGGTGACGTTCATGGATTTCATCTGCCCCATATGCTTCACGAGCTTTACAACCTGCGGTTAAATGACACAACTGCTCACCTAAACGCATAGTACCACCTAAGTTAGAGGAATCATCTCGACGATTAACCTCGCCTGATTTTTCAATCCATTCGGTAATTAAACCAACAACTGGATGCTTGGTGTGGCGATCGAACTCGGTACTATTAGCTTCTGTTAAGCCAGCTACATTACGTGCAAATTCTATTACCGCTATTTGCATTCCTAAACAAATACCTAAAAATGGAATATTGTTTTCTCTAGCATAAGTAGTAGCCACTATTTTACCATCTAAGCCCCTAGAACCAAAACCACCTGGTACAATAATTCCAGAGATATCTTGTAAACTTGTAGTGTTATCTGCGCTGATGTTTTCTGAATCTAAATATTTTATTTTTACCTTAGAATGCGTGTGCAAGCCAGCGTGTCTTACTGCTTCATTTAACGATTTATAGGCATCTAGTAGTTCGGTATATTTACCAACAATAGCTATAGTGATTTCGTGCTCGGGATTTTTTTCTTTGGTTACTACTTCATTCCATTTAGATAAATCTGCTGGTGGGGAGTCTAGATTAAAGTAATCGGTGATAATTTGATCTAGATGTTGCTGTTGCAACATTTTTGGTATTTGATAAATACTTTCGCAATCTTGTAAAGAAATAACAGCTTTTTCTTCAACATTAGTAAATAAACTTATTTTGCGTCGGGAGCTGGTATCTATAGGTTGCTCGCTACGACAAATTAATACATCGGGTTGTAATCCGATAGAGCGTAATTCTTTAACAGAATGCTGTGTTGGTTTAGTTTTTATTTCACCAGCTGTTTTTATATAGGGAACCAAGGTTAAATGCATTAATAACGATTGCGAGCGTCCTAGCTCTACACGCATTTGGCGGATTGCTTCTAAAAAAGGTTGCGATTCGATATCGCCAACTGTGCCACCAATTTCTACTAAGGCGATATCGTACCCGGAGGCACCTTTTACTATGTTAGCTTTTATTTCATCTGTTATATGAGGAATAACCTGTACAGTAGCACCTAAAAAATCGCCACGTCTTTCTTTTCGTAACACATTTTTGTATATTTTTCCGGTAGTAAAGTTATTGTTTTTTTTCATTACGGTATTAACAAACCGCTCATAATGGCCTAAATCTAAATCTGTTTCAGCGCCATCGGCAGTAACGAATACTTCTCCGTGTTGGAAAGGGCTCATGGTTCCAGGATCTACATTGATGTAAGGGTCGAGCTTTAATAATGTTACTGAAAGTCCACGCGCCTCAAGAACGGCACCTAAAGATGCTGCGGCTATACCTTTTCCTAATGATGAGACAACGCCTCCTGTCACAAAAATATATTTAGTCATGCTAACCTGCTGAAATTTCTTAGCTATAAATTTTTAATATGGGGGATTAAGATTAATACACACTTTCAAGGTAAATTAAGAGAAGGTGTCTATAGTTGATGGTACTATAGACTACCAAAATAATAGTAATTGGTAAACAAATATTTACAAATAGTCATATTCATAGCTTTAGATAAGCAATATAACATGCTATTATTAAAATTAGCGGATATTTCACATTAAAATAAGAGCCTATAACGGCAAGTATTTGTATCCTTGTTTAATATACACGTGGCAGTTGTAAAGGTTAGGTGTATATTAGTATTTTTGAGTTAATTAACATTAATACTGCCTTGATAAAGATTTACACTCTATTACTGAAAATTCATATTTCTAACATAGTTAAAGAGTAAACATATAAGGAATTTAAATGGATATTTTTGCGTTTTTACAACGTCTTGGTAAATCTTTAATGCTTCCGGTATCGATTTTACCTGTTGCAGGTATATTTTTAGGGATTAGCCATGCTGAGTTTTCTTTTATACCTAATATTATAAATAGCATTATGTATGCATCAGGTAGCGCGATCTTCAATAATATACCTTTACTTTTTATGGCGGGCACAACATTAGGTTTGGCACATAACTCTTCAGGAGCTGCGATATTAGCCGGTATTGTCGGCTATGCGGTTATGCTATCGACCTTAGGAATATTAAATTCTACTTATAATATAGGTTTAGCTAGCAAAGTTATACTAGGAATAACCACTATAGATACAGGAGTTTTAGGTGGTATTATTGCAGGTATACTAGCCGCAACCATGTATAATAAATATCACAAAATTCAACTGCCTGCTTATTTAGGATTTTTCGCCGGTAAAAGATTTGTACCTATTGTAACTGCTTTTGCTGCTGTTATTGCATCTATCCCTGTGATATTAATCTGGGGCAAGGTTAGTATGGCAATGCAGCTTTTTAGTGATTACGCTGTTTATAAAAGCCCAACTGTTATGGGTTTTATTTATGGATTAACTGAAAGATTGTTAATTCCTCTAGGAATTCATCATATTTGGAATGTGCCTTTTCAGATGCAAATGGGAGAATTTGTAACTAGTTCTGGAAGTATAGTGCATGGCGATATCGCCAGATTCTTTGCCGGTGACCCAACAGCAGGATTTTTAGCTGGTGGTTATTTAGTTAAAATGTTTGGTTTACCAGCTGCTGCTATAGCAATATTGCACTGTGCTTATAAAGAAAACAAACCAGCAGTTACAGGTTTATTACTTTCTGCGGCCTTTACCTCTTTTTTAACAGGTATAACCGAACCAATTGAATTTAGCTTTTTGTTTGCAGCACCTGTGTTATATTTTATTCATGCTATATTTACAGGCTGTGCTTTTATGATTACCAATTATTTTGGTATTAAAATGTCTACTTCTTTTTCTAACGGCTTAATCGATTACGTGCTGTGCTTTGATTTAGCAACTAAACCTCTACAAATAATATACTGGGGCTTATTATTTGCAGCCGTATACTATTGCTCATTTGTAACTGCTATTAAATTATTTAAGTTAAAACTAATAGGCAGAGAAGACCCTACTGCTAGCAATACAGCAGATAACCAGCCACAAGCAGAAGATAGCAACAAACCAGAAAGCCACTTAACTTTTGCTAATAAAATCATTCAATCATTAGGCGGGAAAGATAATATCATTTCGGTAGATGCCTGTATTACTCGTTTAAGAATGTCGTTACACGATATTTCATTAGTAAAAAAAGATGAAATAACCAACTTAGGTGCTACAGCTGTTATTCCTGTTGGCAATAACCTACAGGCAATTTTTGGTACTAAATCTGAAGAAATAAAAACAGAAATAAAAGAAGCTATGACCGTAGACTAATCACCTCAAACCGCTATTAATTAGCGGCGATATTTGAAGGTGTGTCCACCTTATACTTGAGGGTGGATAGTTAACTCTCAACCTCTGCTTCTTGAATTAGTGGTTGTATATCCCAAGTAGTAAAACTTTCTACTATGCCATTATAATATACATTTAAATTGATATCTTTTATATTTTTATACTTCCAGTTAGGTTTTCTGTTTCTTTCGATTAATAAAGCTCTTACGCCTTCAAAAAAATCGCCTTCCCAAACTAATTTAGTAGATAGCTCTACTTCACAATGCAATATTTCTCTTAAAGATAACTTACTGCAATCATGGAAAAAATTATATGTTATTAATTGCGATAGTGGCGATGCTGATTTTGCTTTTGCTTTTATTTCAAGTAACCATGAGTCGTTTGTTTCTAGAGCTTCAATCGCAGAAAGTATTGCTTCTAATGATGGCTGTTTAGTGATATTAGAAATTAACTCACGATACTTGCGAATTTTAGAATACGGCGCCCAGCCTTCACTATTATGAGTTAATTCACTTACTAGTTGCAATACTTTATGACGCACATCTTCTGTTCGCCAATCTGTATGTTTAAGCATAGAAAAAAACTGTTCTTTAAATGATTCATCAATAAAATAATCTGCAAGCCCTAAATATACGGCATCAGCTCCATTAAGATTACAGCCAGTAATAGCAATAAACAGGCCGATATCTTTAGGTATTTTGCCTAAAAAAAATGCAGCACCGGTATCTGGGTATAATCCTATATGCACTTCTGGCATTGATAACACAGTGCTATCATTTACGATTCGATAGTTACAACCAGTCATTAAACCCAAACCACCACCCATGGTGATACCATTCGCCCAGCAAATAATAGGTTTTGAATGTGTATGTAATAAATAATTTAAATAATATTCTCGTTTAAAATACTCTTCAGGATGGCAAATATTTTCTTCGAGCAAATAATAATATAGTTTACGGATATCGCCACCAGCACAAAAAGATTTTTTAACGTTACTATCTATTATTATAAGTTTTACACTCGAGTGATGCTGCCATTCTTCCAATTTCTCAATTAAACAATTAACGTTGTCTAAATTTAAAGCGTTTAATCTTGGTTCGTTGTTTAATGATATTTGCGCTATTATATAATTACTTTCAGTAGTATGTTCTTGAAAGATGATTTCATCTGCCATATTTATTCTCCAAATTATTTGCTACAGCCACTTTATATTACAGCCCATGCTTGGTAATTGTTTTGAGCTTACAGGTGTATTTTGCAACACTGCATCCATAGCAGTAATAAGATCTTTGCCATTTACCATGGCATCATTACCTGGAGTAGCAGCATCAAAACGACCACGGTAAACTAACTGCTGATGTTTATTAAAGCAATAAAAATCTGGAGTGCAACTAGCCTGATAATCTTTCGCAACTTGTTGGCTAGCATCATAACAGTATGGGAATTTAAACCGGCGCTCTGCTGCTAGAATTTTCATGTTATCGGGTGAGTCATCGGGATAATTAACTACATCGTTGCTAGATATAGCAATAAAAGCAAAACCTTTAGCACTATATTCATTACCAACATTAACAAATTCACTAAGTATATGTTTTACATAAGGACAATGATTACAGATAAAAGCCAACACAACAGGCCTGTCTTCTGCAAATGTTAACAAATTAAGTTGCGTATCGCTAATAACATCTGGTAAGGTAAAATCTTTTAGCGGTGTATTTAAAGCTAGCATCGTAGATTCAGTTAAACTCACAAGCAGTCTCCCATAACAAATACAAAGTTTAAACTATTAAAACAAAAATATTATAGTAATAACAATAAGATTGCAATTTGTTAGGGTAAACAGCTTTAGCATAAACTGGGTTTTGCCTAGTTGTTAATAATAAAAATGAAAATATCGATAGTCGTGTATTTGATTGAAACTAAATAGCCATAAACTTATCATCAATAACCAAGTTGTATATTATGAATACAGAAGTAACTAGTACAATCAAATCTAGATATTTGAATTATTGTTATTTTACAATTGCTAATAGCTTACTAGCAGTTTTTATTGGTTTTTTTTATTTTTTCTCTAAGTTTTGGACTTATAATGCACCTACATGTGGTTCCGAAAAATATTTTCTTACAATAGCATATACTTTAATTAATCATTTTAGTTTAATTGTTTTATGCTTTTTAATAGCTAATATAATTATTTTACCAACTATTTTAATAAAAAATAAACTAAGGTTAATTATTCAAGCCATTGTTGCATCTGTTTTTATTACCTTATTACTGTACGATACTTATCTATTCCAGTTAGATGGCATGCATTTAACCGATATATTTTTTACTAATATTTCAACTTTATTTATTAATGATTTTAGCTTGTTGCTTA
>CAKNAD010000127.1:7687-8251 GCA_929200515.1 Candidatus Gorgonimonas leptogorgiae
AGTTTTATCATTTTCTGGCTATTATTTACTATAGTAGAGTTTTATTTTGCTAAAAAAATAGCAACTAGCACTTGGTTTCTAAATAAAAGCATTGGTAAAAAATTTGCTGTGTTATTTAGCATTTGCTTAATAACTACACAATCTATTTATGTTTTCTCAAGTAAAAACCGCAAGAGCTTTTATCTTAGCAATCATTTACCTTTTCAATATAGAAATAATTTAACTTTACAGCAGTTAACACCAGAAATAACACAAATTACCAATTCAAAATTACGAGCTATTAATTACCCATTACAACCATTGATAACTACAGCAGTAACAAAGCCAAAGAATATTTTAATTATTGCACTCGATGCATGGCGTGCAGACTGTTTTAATGCCGAAGATTCGCCAAATTTATGGCAATTAGCCAAACAAGGTACTATTTTTAACAATCATATTTCAACAGCTAATCATACTCGTCATGGTTTGTTTGGTTTATTTTATGGCATACCATCAACTCATTGGCACAATTTTTTACAACAACAGCAATCGCCAGTTTTAATTGATAGGTTACAACAGCTT
>CAKNAD010000128.1 GCA_929200515.1 Candidatus Gorgonimonas leptogorgiae
TGCATTTCAAAGTATTTTAACGATTAAGTAGATCTTTTTAATAGCCCCAAAGGACAAGGCTTCTTAAGCTTGTATTTTGCGTTGGTATTTCTTGATTTAATCGACACTAAACCTGTAGAACGCGACATTGGCTAAAGACTTGTAATCATTTGCTGAACAACCGCTACTTATATATTTCCTAGTCCCCGTTATATTTCCAATAGTAATTCTATTAATATTTGCTGAAAACTAGCATTTTCACCTGCTAGGCGTACAATTAATTTGAGTACAAAAGCTTTGCAAAATTAATAACTTGCTTTTTATTTTAGTTATTATATACTAATTTTGTATTGCGATAACCTACTTTAAATATGTGTTTTGTATTTATAAACCCGTATCTTCAATATATTATAAATTAGGCGGTTAGCTCAGCTGGTTAGAGCGTTGCCTTGACATGGCAGAGGTCGCTGGTTCGATCCCAGTACCGCCTACCAACCCTTAATAATTTTATATATCTGACACACTTCTTCTTTTAAGCTCTAAAAGTCTATTAATTTTCTCTTTGCTAATAATCTTTCACTCTCTATTAATAAATTTTTAATTCTCGCCTTAGCTAATAAACAGCAGTTTTTTTGATGATATAGGCGAGTTAAATTTAACTTTATTTTGATGTAAGCACTTTAACTGTATTATTATGTTCTTCAATTAATACATCTGCTTTACGTAAAGCAAAAATTCCATTTGATACTACACCTGTTATATTATTTATTCTAGTTTCTATAGCTATAGGATCAACTAGTTTAATATTTGTTAAATCAATTATAATATTGCCATTATCGGTAATCACTCCTTCTCGATAAATCGGGGCTCCGCCAATAGAAAGCAATTGACGTGCAACGTAACTTCGAGCCATCGGTATAACTTCTATAGGTATCCCAAAGTTGCCTAAAATATCTACTTTTTTAGAAGAATCTACTATACAAATAAATTTTTTACTTACCGCTGCAATTATTTTTTCTCTAGTAAGTGCGGCGCCACCACCTTTAATTAATTGCATGTCGTTATTGGCTTCATCAGCGCCATCGATATAATAAGGAATATCATTTACGCTGTTTAAATCATATACCTTTACTCCTAAAGATTTTAATTGCGATGTTGAAGCTTCAGAACTAGAAACGCATCCAGCAAATTCATTTTTATGATTAGCTATATAATCTATAAAATACTTTACTGTAGATCCCGTACCTATTCCGATAATCATATCTTTTTGCAAATTAGGTATTAAATACTCTAATGCAGCATATGCTACTTGTTGTTTAGCTTTACTCATAATTTTCAATCTGTTTGTTTAGCTGTATATTAATTATTTACAAGGCTCAATAATAGCCAATTATCTATTGCTTTTATAACTATAAATTTACTTTTAATATTTTCAGGAAGGCTATCCATTCTGTTTTGACTCATAATGTAATAATGATTTTCTGCTAATGATTTAGCAATACTACTTTCTAATTCAGCTAAATTATAACAAATTTTAGCCTGGCCTTTACTATAAAAACGCCCTGAAAAAGGTAAATCTTTCCAATAAGTAATATTAATATTACTAGTTGAATTATTTGCTGCATAAGCTGTTACTAACAGCTGTTTTTGTGGAGATATCACACTACCTAACATTAGCCAAATAGTCATAGCAATAACAGCGACTAAGTTTATCATCGATACCGATACTGGCCAACAAAACCATTGCTTACTGTTCTCTATTTTCGTTTTTGCCCATAAAGCAATTAATAACCCCATTGGAATTACAGTTGCAAAACTATAAGTCCAAATTATATTATGAGCAAAAGAAAAAAATATTAATGGAGTAAAAAAAGCAATATATAAAAAACTACGCCACTGGTTTAAATTAGTGCTTATTGTATTTGTTTTTATTATCTTCTTACGTAAATTATTTATAAATAAGGTTGTAAATATTAAGCTCCAAGGTAATGTTGCAACTAACCATATTAGCCATATGTATCCTAAAGGTTCATTATGTGCGTGACCGTATCTATCGCCTTCCCAACTAGGCATCAAATAGCGATTAAAATGCTCGCCGATAATAAAGTATTTTAAAAACCCTGGGTTTTTTATTTCTGCTAATATATACCAAGGTAATGCTATAACTAAAGTCAATATAGTGCCTGTGAACCACGGAAATTTGCGTATAGCTTTACTTAAGTTATTAGTATATATACACCAAATAATTATTGGCGTTATTCCTAGTATACCTACAACTAAACCTTTGGCTAATAATCCAACCGCAATACCTATAAAAAAAACATATCGCCAAGTTGATGCTTGCTTTGGTAGCTCAGATTTCATTCCTATCCAAAAACCAGAAATAATTAAACTGATCGATAACAATAGCACTGGTTCTGCTACTATAGCCCCAGAAAGAACTATGTGTATCACTGTAGTTGCTATTATGGTAATTGATAACCAAGCATAGTTTTTACCAAATTGAAAATTTGCTAAACACCAAGTAACAAACATAGTTATTAAGCTAACTATGATTGAAGCAAACCTAAGAGAAAACTCATTCACTACTGAAAACTTAGCAAACAAGGCAGATACCCAAATAAAAAGCGGTGGCTTACCAAGAAATGGCACCCCATAATTAAATTGTGGGGTTACCCAATCTCCAGTTTCTAACATAATACGCACCATTTCACCATAACGTGCTTCTGTTGTATCTAGCAATGGATAATAACCTAAAGATAAAGTTCTAGTAATAAACACTACAAGTAGTGAGCACATGCAAAAGAGTATTATATAAGGTGGTTTTACTAAACTTTGTTTAATTTTATGATAAAGCATTAAGAGTGTACCGTAATAATTTATAAATTTATAAATTTTTAAATTATATAATTATTTTAAGACCGTGTATTTTTAGTTTAACTATTTTCTTAAATAGTGTATCTTAAGTTAATATTATACTTAATTAATAGTAATATAATTTGACTACATTATACATAAAAAGGTGCATTATTTTGAAAAAAACTTTTTTTTGGTACGATTACGAAACATCGGGAACTGACCCTGCTATGGATTGGCCATTACAATTTGCAGGTGTACGCACCGATGAAAATTTAAATATTATTGAAGATCCAATTGATATTTATTGTAAACTACCCGAAGATCATCTACCACATCCTGCCGCAACTGTAATAACTAAAATAACTCCTGAACAAGCGAATAGTAAAGGATTCATAGAACCAAAGTTTGCTGGTATTATCCATAAACATATGAGCGAAGAACATACCTGCACTGTCGGTTATAATAATCTAAGGTTCGATGATGAAGTAACTCGACATATGTTTTTTCGTAATTTTTATGATCCTTATAAAAGAGAATATGCAAATGGAAATAGTAAATGGGATTTAATAGATTTAGTCAGAGCAACAGCAGTACTAAGACCTGATGATATCGAATGGCCGTTACACCAGCAAGGAGATTTAGCAGGATGTAAAAGCTTCAAATTAGAAGATCTAGTAAAAGCTAATGGCTTTGCTAACGCTAACGCACATAATGCATTAGCAGATGTATACGCTACTATTGACTTAGCGAAGCTTTTATACAATAAAAAGCGTAAACTATTTGATTATTTTTTAAATTTGCGTGATAAAGGATATGCTAATAACTTATTACAAAAGTATGACAAACTCGTACATGTATCAAGTAAGTATGGTAGTTTACGACAGTACTGTTCGGTAATACATCCTCTAGGTCCGCACCCTCAATATAAAAATGAAGTAATTATTCTTGATTTAACTAAAGACCCAAAGCCTATTTTTGAGCTTTCTGCTACCGAGTTGGCAACAATAATATTTACCAAAAAAAATGAATTACCAGAGGGAACTCCAGAACTAGGAATAAGAACTATTAAGTTAAACCAATGCCCTTTTATTGCCACGACTAAAATATTATCAGAGGCAGATAACCACAGATTACAATTAGATTTTTCGCAAATAGAGCAAAACCTACAGCAAATTAACAATAATAAACAAGAGCTATATAACAAAATAAAACAAATATATGAAAGCCCAGCTAAAAGAATAACTCGTGATGTTGAACAATCTTTATATACTGGTGGTTTTTTAGGATGGGAAGACGCAAAAAAAATTGCCGAAATACCATTAACTTCATCCGAAAAACTTGCTAAGCAAACAATTACATTTAAAGATAATAGATTGCCAGAACTTTTATTCCGCTATCTTGCAAGAAATTACCCTAATGATTTATTAGATAAAGATAAAAAGAAATGGCATGAATATAGAAAGATAAGATTATCTTCGAATTTAACTGAGCATAAAATATTAGGATTTAATGACTTTAAAACTCTGTGGCAAGAACAATGGCAAAAATCAGCGAATAATACCGCTGAGCAACAATTATTAACTGAACTAAAGGATTATGCTGAAAAACTAGAGAAGGAATTAATATACACGACTTCCGTTGATGGTGTATAAAGCAGATATACACGCCTTCAAGTAAGGTGTGTATTGCTTAAAATGGCGTCCCCTAGGGGATTCGAACCCCTGTTGCCGCCGTGAAAGGGCGGTGTCCTAGGCCTCTAGACGAAGGGGACATATTAGATATGTCGACGCTGGTGGAGCTAAGCGGGATCGAACCGCTGACCTCAACACTGCCAGTGTTGCGCTCTCCCAGCTGAGCTATAGCCCCAAATTTTATGATGATGTTATTATGCCATATAATTTTTATAAATCAAGTGTTTTTTTAATCTTTACATTATTATCTATCAGGTGTATAATTATGGCTATCAAATTTATTATATAGAATGTTGTTAATATGGATGTTTTGAATACTGCTAATGGATTCAATAGTAGCACTAATAGAAATAGAGCTTCATTTCAAAATGATACTGACAACCTATCGGTTGTGGCACAACTTAAAAAAACTCCAAAACCAGAAAGCTTTTATGCATTTAATGAATATATAAAAGTTATTCCTGCTCGCGTGCATTGTGTATGGTTAAAAAAACCACCTCCCGATTATTTTTTACGGAATGTATATAGATTTTTAATATTTAATGGTCCTGCTTCTAAGTCGCTTGATAAATATAGAATAACTATATGGTCCGATAGACCGGCTTTAATATTAAAACATATGCTTATGGCTGAAGAGTCTCTAGACCCTATATTAGCATCCTTAGCTAATAGACTTAATAATTTACTAGACATCGGGTTCATCAAAATAAAGCATATTTCAAAATTATTTACAGCTAAAAAAAATAAAAAACTTATTCATAAAGATAACCTTCTATATTTACAAAGTTTAGTTTTAAGAAATTTATATGGACCTGCGAAAAATCTTGCAGCAGCAAGTGATATTTTAAGATTATTTGCCTTAAATAAAGGCGGAATATATATAGATGCAGATGTATCTATATCAGAAACAATCCCCTCAATTCAACGATCATCTATAACAAACTGGCTTGTTCCTAAAACTTTAATAGACCACAGGGGGTGGGGTGGCGGTAATCATATTATGGCAGTAGCTCCTAATAGTTGGTTTGTAAGAGCTGTACTAACTAAAGTATGCAGTAATATAGATAAATATACATATCTGTTAAAAGAGAAAACAATTTTGCAACTACCGTTTTCTTTTGATAACCAGCTAGACGTAACATGGCATCAACAACGCTGGGGGCAAGATACAGGTAATTGTTTTAATAGAAAGAATCTAACATTAATGACTTCTGGTCCTGTATCAGTGTATGAAGTAGCTTCAAGATGTCGTACATCATTATTTCCTAGTGGCCTAGGATCCAATCACGAAGACCCTGTTGAGTACGACAAGAAATTAACACAATATAAGGTTGCAAGTCCTATATCACTAGGTTTATTTAATTATATAACAACTGCTGATATTACAGAAGGAGTGGTAGCTGAGATGCGCGATTTAGATAATGAATCTGGTTGGTGTGTAATAAATAAAAAAGCTCTAAAAGCAGAAGACACTATCAATATAAGTGGTGGGATTTAAAACAATTAATTGAACTAACTCAAGTCATATACTTAGTTTATTGTAGTGTCTGTTGAAAAGTTTATATAATCTTGAAGTAGAGCATATAGAAAATCAAGAGCAGCACTACTATAATTTTCTTTAATATTATTTTATAATTAGTTATATGCTGTCTTATAAATAAAAGGAAAAAGACTATGGATAGTAGTAATGTAATAGGTACATCTAGAAATAACAGTATATTACCTAATCTTTCAAGCAAAGAACAAAATTCAACCATTAAGAGAGTTAAAGCGTTTGGTTGTAGAGTAGTATCGGTAATTGCTAAAACTTTTTGTAAACTAGGGCTAATGATATACTTTAAATGCAAATATAGCGATAGTAATCTAACCCCTAACGACTTTGAAAAAATAGCCAATGATTTTCATGATTTCCCAAAGTTAGTACAACGAATGATTAAAGTGGTATATCATAAAGAAATAAAGTATATTCCTATACATCCTTTTGATCTAATATCAGCATGCTTTAATGGGAAGCTAAAACTAAAAACTAGCGGAAAAAACTTAGACGAAAAAATTAACAATGCTAAATTAATCCCTAACAAAAATAACAATATAAAATTAAATAGCACTGAGTTTGGCGATGCTTTAATGTACCTAAAGCCTAACCAACTTGAAAAACTACTAAGTTTAATAATTGAATTAATCAATAGTAATTCTTTATCTGCAAATGAAATTGCTGGTTTATTTAAAATAAGTAACTCTGGCATACATCCATCTTTAATAGAAGACATTATGTATAGACTCGATGTTAGTTCTAATATTGAAAAAAGCCCTTCCTTGAATAATTTAAAATTAGTATTAGATTTTATCTGTGATCTAGAAATATCAGAGTTGGATAAAGCAGAAGCTATATCTAGTGTTAATTTAAAATTATTATTTACACGGAAAAATCCCATAGGTTCACGTATTTTTGTGAGTAAATGTAAATATTTGTTAAATTTCTTAACTAAAACAGTACATCACCAACTTAAAGAGAAAGAAGCTAAAGATTATCTTATTCAAAAATTAACAGCCTCTATTATAGATGCTACACAAGATGTTTATTATAAGAGTATTGACTTATATACATCATCTATAAACTTTATACTAGATAGCGATTTATTTGATGTAGAAACAATAA
The DNA here is from genome assembly GCA_929200515.1 of Candidatus Gorgonimonas leptogorgiae. Classification (GTDB taxonomy): domain Bacteria; phylum Pseudomonadota; class Gammaproteobacteria; order Pseudomonadales; family Endozoicomonadaceae; genus CAKMZJ01. Next base: position 7,189 of record CAKNAD010000128.1, read on the forward strand.
AACTATGCTTGCATAATCTATGTAGTATTTATTTGAATAAAAATCTTGAGGCGAATTCGATGCCATTTTTTTTGCAAACTAACAGCATGTTATTAAAAAAAACAAGTACAACCAACAAATTAAACGTCACTGATAAAATAAATATTGCATTGAAATCAAACCCATTAAAAGATAAAATACTTAAAAATGCGAATATCGAATGGATAGAATGGTATACAGAACAACTATTACAATTTGCTAGCACTATTGAAAATTTAAATGAAAAAAAACAACTATTTTCAATTATTGAAGTGCTTAATTATGGCGGTGAAATAAATGAAAACACATTCAACAAATATATAGCGCTTATAGAAAAAGATGATAACTTAAAACTTGAAGATAAAAAAGCTATAGTAACAATGTTAAAAAATGAAAAATCAACTATTGACAATCCTATTTTATATGCAGATATTAAATTGCGAAGCTTATATAGAAAAAGTCTGCAAGATAATTCAGGAAATAATTCTAAGATTCAATGTGCAGAAGCTAAAAATATTTTAAATAATTTAACAAATAAACAAGTAGTAGAAGTATTATCTTCACAAGAAAACGGTGAACTTATTATTTCTCTTTTTCTTGATAAGTATATGGATGACATGAAAGCAGGTTGTTTAGAAAATGATACAGTTACATACATTATTACTAGAGTTATAACAGACCTATATAATAAAAAAAAGATATCAAAAGAAGATATTAGAAACATATGTTCGCTAGATGCTATAATCAATAATCCTGAACGAAAGGATGTTTTTTGTAAGAAATGGGAAAAATATACTGATATAGAAGATAAAATTATAGCTGTTATGGATACAATATGTACTAATCTGAGTCAGAGTAAAATAATTACGGAAATATTAGAAGATGAGTTGCGGAAAGTGTTCCAAATTACGTGTCAAGAATAACTTTAATATAGGTTTTGTATGAACTATTAATATATTTATTTTGTAGTTAGTTTTCATCTGCCACCTGTATATACACGTGGCAGTTGGAAATGCGGGTTTTCAGCAAGTGATTATAAGTT